>NZ_JAAHHE010000010.1:19080-41462 GCF_010692525.1 Moorena sp. SIO3B2 | reverse complement strand
AGTCAACATAGTGCTGAGTTTTGCCTAGATGGTCAAGAATTAACTATACCAGTATTAGCTGGTACAGAAATTACTGAAGTTTTGTTGGGTTTACCCTGGCTAGAGGAAAGACCCTTAGTGGTAGACAAAAAAGCTGGTTTGTTGAGTCTGGGAGACTAGCTTATAGACCCGGTGGTGCGTTACGGGGCGGGCTGTGCAAAGGCTGACGACGAGGCGGAAAATGAGTGCCAGCCCGTCTGATCACGCACCCTACGCAACTACTCCCTACTCCCTAATCCCTTCCCAATAACAATAAAGCTAAACTAAAGACAACCGAAAAAGTTCTGAACTCGGTAATTCAGGGCTTTTTTTTTCAGAAAATTCTCCCTGTTAGTCGTTCAAAAAATTAAATTAAATCAAACTATATCAAGCAACAATTGTAAGTATTCAGCCGTCAGCCGTGGCCTTTGGCCACGCTACTTGAGGTGCCGTCAGCCGTCAGCCTTAAGCTGATAGCTGATACGCGACACGCTGATAGCTAATAGCTGATAGCTTAGGCACAATTAAACCAAAGGTCAAACTTAAAATCAGGGTGATAGTCCATGCAATTCAATAGCCAACAGGGCGATCAATCCCGAGCTGATGCGATCGCTGGATTCACTCTACTGGAAACTATTCTGATAGTGTTAGTAGTTGGACTATTGGCTGCGATCGCAACCCCCAGCTGGCTTACCTTTATCAATCATCTGCAGCTCAACATAGCCCAAGACGAAATCTACCGAGCCATGCGGATTGCCCAAAGCAACGCCAAACGAGACAAAGCGACCTGGCAAACTAGCTTTCGAGAACAAGATGGTATTGTCCAGTGGTCAATTCACCGAGCGATGGGAAAAACATGCATCTTAGATCAAGTCCATTGGCATAGCCTAAGCCCTACCATTGCCATCTACAAAGACAAAAATAAGAAAGGTAAATCCGAAACTACCCTAGCCAAACCAAAGGGAGACTGTTCAAATACTGGACCATGGCGAGTCCAGTTTAACCACAAAGGAAACACCAACGGACAACTGGGACAAATCACCCTAATCACCAAGAATAATAATAACAATATCACCACCCAACGTTGCGTTTACGTATCCACCCTAATCGGAGCCCTGCGCAAGGGTAGATATCATCCTAAACCGAATAACAGTAAGAAATATTGTTATTGAGGGCAGCAGGGAATTGGGAATTGAGAATTGAGAATTGAGAATTTAGAATCGGGAATCGGGAGTAGCCATACAGGAAAGTTTTGAAAAGTTGTTGATCTGGCTCCCCATCTCCCCATCTCCCCACACTTCCAGAAGTTCCCCACTACTGCAACTCTGCTTGAGTCTTCTGATCATCAAGCTTTAAAATTAACACTCCCAGGGGTGGCAAACACAAATCTAGGGAATAGTAATGATTGTGGAAGAACCATTCATCTGTCCACTTACCCCCTAGATTCCCCATATTACTACCACCGTATTGGCGAGCATCACTATTGAGCAATTCCTTGTAGAATCCCATCTCGGGGACTCCTACTCGATAATGACTATGGGGCTGAGGGGTAAAATTGCACACTGTCACAATAAACTCCTCAGAATCGTGAGCATAGCGAATGAATGACACGACACTATGGCGATTGTCACTACAATCAATCCATTCAAACCCGTCCTGGTCAAAATCCTGAGTATAAAGCGCTGGTTCCCTACGATACAAATAATTCAGGTCAGTAATAAACTGCTTCAAATTTTTATGGGGTTGATATTGCAACAAATCCCACTCCAAATCTCCCCAGACATTCCACTCACTCCACTGACCGAACTCCATACTCATAAATAGAGTTTTCTTACCTGGGTGAGCAAACATATAAGCATACAGACAGCGGAGATTAGCAAACTTGAGCCACTCATCCCCGGGAATTTTCCCGAGCATATTACTCTTGCCATGAACCACCTCATCATGAGATAGGGCAAGCATATAATTCTCAGCATGGTTGTACCACATGCTGAAGGTAACATTATTCTGGTGGAACTGGCGAAACCAGGGATCCATGCTAAAATAGTCTAGGGTATCATGCATCCAGCCCATATTCCACTTCAGATTAAATCCCAAACCTCCTAAATAATTTGGCCAAGAGACCATCGGCCAATCCGTTGACTCTTCCGCAATGGAGAGAACACCAGGATAATAACCAAAAATTACGTGATGAGTTTGCCTGAGGAAATCCACCGCTTCAAGATTTTCCCGACCCCCATACTGGTTTGGTATCCATTGTCTATCCCCACGTAAATAGTCTAGATAGAGCATAGATGCTACGGCATCCACCCGCATCCCATCAATGTGGTACTTATCAAACCAGAACAAAGCGTTAGCTACCAGAAAATTCCGCACTTCGTTACGGCCATAGTTGAAGACTAAGGTTCCCCACTCCTGATGTTCACCCTGACGGGGATCCGCGTATTCATAGAGATGAGTACCATCAAAGAAAGCCAAACCATGAGCATCTTTGGGGAAATGACCGGGGACCCAATCCAAAATTACCCCAATCCCATTTTGGTGGCACTGGTCGATCAAAAACATCAAGTCTTGTGGGCTACCATAGCGCGAGGTACAAGCATAGTAACCGGTAAGCTGATAGCCCCAAGACCCATCAAAGGGATGCTCCGCCAAAGGCAAGATTTCGATATGGGTGAAGCCCAATTCTTTGATATAAGGAATTAATTTTTGGGCTAGTTCTCGGTAAGTCAGGAAACGGGCTCCTGGTTTGAGGTCTGAAACGGTTACCACCGTTAGGGTTTCACCATTTGCTCCCTGAGGAAGTTCAGCTGAGGACCCATGAAGCCAAGAGCCCAGATGTATCTCATAGACAGAAATCGGTTGCCTCAAGGGGTCAGTGTGACGCCGATGCTCCATCCAGTCATGATCATGCCACTCATAGCCATCCAAGTCGGTAACAATAGAAGCAGTTTTCGGTCTGACCTCTTGTTGGAAACCATAGGGGTCAGATTTTTGATAGATATGACCTTCGGAATTTTTAATCTCGTACTTGTAGGCTGCTCCTACTCCCAGTTCAGGAATAAATAGTTCCCAGATACCGGTGGCTCCTTTGCGCATCTGATGTTGACGCCCATCCCAATCATTAAAATCTCCGATGACTGAAACATTACGAGCATTAGGTGCCCAAACGGCAAAATAGACTCCCTCAACCCGATCAATTTCTGTAGGATGAGCCCCCAGTTTCTCGTAGATGCGGTGATGATTCCCTTCGGCAAATAAGTGCAAATCAAACTCGGTTAGTTTGGCAGAACGGAAGCCATAGGGGTCATAGCTAACCCATTCGCGTCCGCCTTTTTTAATCCGCAGTTGGTAATTAGCCAGCCGAGGTATTTCAATTTCCACCTCAAAGAAGTGAGGATGGTGTACCGATTGCATGGGGTAAGACTTCCTTTCCGTTGGCAGAAGTACCCATGCTGCTTCTGCATTTGGTAGATAAGCCCGCACTACCCAACAAACCTTACCATCCTGCTCAAATTTATGGGAACCAAGCACCTCAAAGGGGTTATGATGTTGGTTTCCTACGATCCGGTCAATTTGTTCGGGAGTAATTCTTGAAGACATTAAGGGTATACAGGTCTGGCAATATCACCGTTAGAAGGGAAGGATTGTCCGAAACAAATCGCTCAGTTGCAGCAGAAAAATCAATTCTCTAATCTTGGGGTCAAGGCCAGGTTTGGTTGAGCGTTGTGCTATGGCATCTTGCAGTTGGGCGTATTCAGCGGCACTAAGTGGCTTGCCATCAAGAGGCGATCGCGCTTCAATAATAATCTCAGTTCTCAACACCTCTTCCGGTACATCCTCCGGAGGTGGTAAACACCAAGCTGGTCTAACTAGAAGTATAGCGATAGTTAATTCTAGGCCAATTCCTAACAATTTCAACAATTTAGCCATGACCAACAGGATTGAGTCGTTAATCAAATCCTATCTCAACCGATTCACGAGTGGGTGTGGCGTCTGGATTTATAAGCTTGGCTGTGTGATTTATTTACAGGGATTTCCATTGATGGGATTGGCCTACGGCCACGCTACCCGAGCGCACACTTTGCGCATTTGTTTCCTGTTTTGGTCTAACCTGAGGGTGATGGCTAGGGTTATGGGTTTTCTCAGGGGTTTGTTTGTGATTTTTACTAATAATTCCTAGGGTATCACAAATCCCCGTCTGTCGCTAACTAAGGATTCCTCCTGAATCTGAGCTGATGCTAAGATAGTTGCGTTCTAGCATCATCTTTCTAGCTAGTAATAACTGCTACCAAGTTAATCCTGGTTAGCAGCGCTTCTTGAGTTAGCTGACCAGCCTAAGACCTCAGAGGTCTAGGTTACTGGTAAGGGTTAAGGTTCCTAGCTTAGGGTCAAATATCCACTTCTTTGCTCTAGAACTAGGTCTTTAAACGGGGAGGAATCTACCGCCAGTAACTTTAGCATGGGCATTGGTTACGTCTTGCTTCAACGGCAAAGGATAGGCATTGTCACGGGCTCAAACCCCGAAACAGTTAAGAACTGCACCTGTTCTGGTTCACCATCAGAAAGTCAGTCAGTAGTCTCGGCCATCAGATAGTTTTCCTGCCCTGATTAAAAGTTACCGGTTTGCCATAGGTGTTTCCAATAACTAAGGAGTTTTTTATGAATGCTGTTCCTCCCTCTGCTCGCACTCAAAGAAATCGGTCTCAGCAATCATTGGCTATTTCAAAAGACAAACGTTCCAGGATAGCACGACCTCCCACACATACTATGATGTCACCGAAAAACCCTAAGCCAAAGGTTGAAAACCTGAGTGTTTTGCAGCAGCAAACACCATTTTTGTTGAAAGCCTTACTATTATTAAAACGTGGCTCAGATCTAGTAACATTTACACTAATTGCTACTGCGGTCACGGTTTATTCTTGGACAGTTTACAGCCAGCAACAATGGAGCCAAGAGTATCGTAAGCTAGAGGAGCTGCAAAGAGATGAGCGCAATATGACAGCAACAACGGAAGTGATCAAAGATCAACTCGCTCAACAGGCTGAAAATCCAGCTACAGGGCTGGTTACTCCCAATCCAAGTAATACAATTTTTATGAAACGAGCTCCTGAACGTCCTCAGCGCCAGCCATTTACCGCTTTCACCAAACCTCCTGAGCCAAAACCCAAGAAAATAACACCCCTGGGTTACTAGTTTTGTGCCTAGGCATAGGGTCTAATGTGATAGACTAGAGATGGTAGGGAAGATAAATTAAGAGCTAACCGCCACCTGCCAACTAAAAGCAAGACTTTTTGTATTGTTCCGGCGCGGAGGGGCATCCCGTGTCGTTAATAAAGCTTACCGAGTAACCGTTCGCGCAGCGTCGGCGAAAGCCGATACCTTTGGGTGGTGTTGGTAAGAAGCCCGCACTGTGCCGATAGGCCAGTGTCGGGAGTATGTCACTTAAGTGTGTCTGTTTAAGTATATTTATTTAGGTATATTTGTTAAACAATGATAGTCACGTAAACCCCTATGAAACCCGGTAAGTCACTGGGAAACAACCGTTTGAGACTGCTAATGATATGGGTAATAATGATGGCAGGCGGCAGTGGGCTGTTGCTAAATTTATACCGTTTGCAAGTTTCAGAGGGATCGTCCCTAGAGGAAAAAGCACGGCGGCAGCAAATGGTATATATGCGGCCGTTTGTACCTCGCCGTCCTATTGTTGACCGGAAGGGGAATGTTTTAGCCATCGACCGACCTGTCTATACATTGTATGCTCACCCGAAGTTGTTCAAAAAATCCTTACAGGAAATTGCTGCTTTGCTGGCTCCGATGATCAAAAAAACACCAACAGATTTGGAGGAGCGGTTCGGTAAACGCAAGAGTGGTATTCGCTTGGGCAATACGATCCCAGAAGCGATCGCTGACCAAATTTCTCGGTTGAACTTAGATGGTTTAGAGTTGATTCGACAATACTCCCGCTTTTATCCCCAAAATGAATTGGCATCGGATGTGGTGGGTTATGTAAACATTTTCGATCATCGGGGTCAAGCGGGTCTAGAATACACCCAAGAAAAGTTCCTAGAACGGGAGATCCGAAACATCCGACTGAGCCGTGCTGGGAATGGAGCCTTGATGCCAGGTCATGTGCCAGAAGGATTCATGCACCTTGATGACCTGCGGCTACAACTAACTATCGATACTCGCCTGCAACGAGCGGCTCGCTCTGCCCTCAAGCAAACCATCAAGAAGTTTAATGCAGAGCGTGGCAGTATCATAGTGATGAATGTACACAATGGTTCCTTGTTAGCCCTAGTTTGTGAGCCAACCTACAACCCCAATCAGTACTCCAAATTCGATGTGAGTTTGTTTAAAAATTGGGCGCTGTCAGACTTGTATGAGCCTGGTTCTACATTCAAACCCCTAAACGTTGCGATCGCATTAGAAACTGGTACCATTACAGCCCAAAGCTTGTTCAACGACACTGGCAAGATTCAAATTGGCGAATGGCCGATTCTCAACCATGACTATAAATCAGTAGGCGCTCGGGGCATGATCAATCCCAGCAAGATTCTGCAACATTCCAGCAATGTGGGCATGGTGCGGATGATCAGAAAGATGAAACCTGAGGTTTACTATGACTGGTTAGAGAAGCTAGGCTTAAAGCAAAAAGTAGGAATTGAGTTACCAGCTGAGACCGCTGGACAGCTCAAAAGTAAGTACAAGTTTAAAGTTTCGCCAATTGAACCAGCTACGGCTTCCTTTGGTCAAGGTTTTTCCTTAACCCCAATTCAGCTAACTCAGATGCTAGGTGCCCTTGCCAATGGTGGTAAGCTAGTGACTCCCCATGTGGTTCGGGGATTGTTTGACACCAAAGGGAATCCCCACTGGCAACCACGGCGTCCGGTACCGAGACGAGTATTTTCCCCCAACACTACTCAGACAGTGGTGGAAATGATGGAAACTGTAGTAACCGATGGTTCTGGAAAGGCATCCCGCATTGCTGGTTATCGGATTGCTGGTAAGACCGGTACGGCTCAGAAAGCCAGTCCTACTGGGGGCTATTACAGCGATGCCAAGATAACTAGCTTTGTGGGCATTTTGCCCGTAGAATCTCCCCGCTATGTGGTCTTAGCAGTAGTGGATGAACCCCAAGGCATTGCCTTTGGTTCTACCGTAGCTGCACCATTAGTCAAATCAGTTATAGAAGCACTGATTGCCATTGAGCGAATTCCACCATCATCTCAAAATTTCCGGCAGTAGGAAAACTCGGTTTTAAAATGACTAGAGTTCAAGCTCTGGTTTGACTTGTCCGCACCTGTGCTAATAACTGATCAGTGTTAGTTGCTGCTGGTTTACAACTAAGTCCCTGACAAACTAAACCAATAACTGAATCTGGCAGATGGGTATCTAATTGATAAACACTGACGGGGAAATACCCACAGATCAGGGAGGTAAGTTGGTCAGCGCCAGCGCGAATCAGAGTGCAATTGCGGTACCAATCTAAAGCAGTAAATATACTGGGACAGGATTGAGGGGATTGGTTGAGCACGCTACTAAATGCTTTCAAGGCTTGCTCTGCTCGGTCAAGGTATTGGAGATCTTCAGTGAGTAAAGCCAGACGTACTAAATTTGCGATCGCTACCCCATTGGCAGATGGTGTCGCATTATCCGTATAACTACGCTCGTTTACTAACAGTTGATCACTAGGGTCAGTGCCAGCATTATAGTAACCACCATTATCGACACTCCACAGCAATTCATCAAACTCCTCCTGAACCTTAATAGCTTTCTCTAGCCAACTGGCCGGTGACAGGTTGGTCGGTTGCCGGTTGGTCGGTTGAAGGTTGGTCGGTTGAAGGTTGGTCGGTGGCAGGTTTGAACGTTCAACTGTTGTTTGCGTAGCGTGGCCTTTTGGCCAAGGTTGTTTAACTGGTGAAGCGTGTTCTACTGACAAACTTGCCTGATGTAAATCCAGTAGAGCTTTGATAAACAAGGCATAATCCTCAGACTGAGCCAGCACTGCCGGTTGACCATCATAGTTTAGTCGGTGGAATCGTCCTGCTACCCATTGATTGTTGAGGATGAATTGAGCAGCAACTGTTGCTAGTTGCCAATAGTCCGGTTCATGGAACACACTATAGCCTCGCCCTAGACCAGAAATCATTAAGCTATTCCAGGCAACAATCATTTTGGTGTCTGTTACTGGTGGAATTCTACCGAGCCAGTTCCGGGTTTTTGCCTCTTGATTAGTCTTGGCTGGTGGAAAGGTTTCCAGAAGATCCGGTTTGGCACCATAACGTGCTTCAAACAGTTTAGCCAAAGCAGCTTCAGTGTTCTGGGAAAACTGATCTGGGTAACGGCGCTGCAATACATTCTTGCCTTCAAAGTTGCCCTCTTTGGTCAGAGTAAATTCCTCCTCAATTGCTTTCAACTCCGATGGGGTTAGCAGTTGTTCTAGTTCTGAATAACTCCAGACATAAAACGCCCCTTCTTCAGGTTCAGTGTCTGCTGGGGTCGCGAAATTATCTGCATCTTGAGCAGCATAAAAGAAACCTTCTGGAGCGGTCATTTCGCGCTTGAGCCATTGAACTGTTCCTGCGATCGCTCGTTTAAAAGCGGCTTCCTGAATCCCTGCACTCCACAAATCTACCAAGTACTCCATAATCTGCCCATTGTCATAGAGCATTTTTTCAAAGTGGGGTACTGTCCAAGTGGGGTCAACTGTGTAGCGATGAAAACCCCCAGCGACATGATCGTAAATACCGCCCTTAGCTAAGTCTAGTCCCCGCTTTGCACAAGCCGGCTCTGGGTTATACTCCGATGCCCAATCAAAGCGAGTAACCCGTAGTGCCATACTGGCATAGGGAATCATTGGGAAACGTGGACCTGGATTAAGAGCATTAACGACACCCACACTAACTTGCCCACCGATAAAGAGCAAATCATCACCAAGCTGCTCTGATTCGGGTAGTACTGCTGCCTGTTGGAGGTATCCCAGGATGTCTTCTTTGAAAGTGTTAAGCTTGCCTTTTTCTAAATCATAGAAGCGACGAATTGATTGGAGCAACTGCAAAAACCCCGGTCGTCCGTAGCGTGGTTCCAGTGGGAAGTAGGTACCTCCATAAAAGGGTACCAAGTCATCGGGTGTCAGGAAAATATTAAGGGGCCAGCCTCCTTGACCTGTCATCATCTGCAATGCTAACATGTAAATGCTATCAATATCCGGCCTTTCTTCCCGGTCTAGCTTAATCGGAATAAAATTAGCATTCATATACTCGGCAATTGCCTGATGGGAAAACGCTTCGCCCTCCATCACCGTACACCAGTGGCAGCTAGAGTAACCGATAGACAGGAAAATTGGCCTATCTTGTTTTTTAGCTGTTAATAGCGCTTCTTCACACCAAGGCCACCAATCGATCGGATTTTCAGCATGCTTACGTAGATAAAGGCTTTGGGATTGGGCAAGGCGGTTAGTCATGACAGCTTCAGTAGTCGCTTCATCTTAAGTCTACCTTGGTGAGTACTTAATCATTGATGTATTTGTCGTTAGTTATTTGTCGTTATTCCTTTATGATTCACTCTTTGTTCTTAGGGTTGTTAAAAATCACCAATCACCAATGACCAATCACTATGAAACTTTGGTTTCCTCAAGAGTATTACCGAAGTAATAATGATAGTAATCATAGGCTCTGGTTGTGTAACCTTTTAAACCATTAGCAACTATACCCAATACTGTGCTATGAGCAATTCTCAATTCCGAGAGAGCTTCTTTAAACAAAACTTGGTTAGCTTTACCTAAACCTACGACCATCAATATCCCATCGGTATTAGGCTCCAGAAGTCTTGCATCCGCCAGACCAAGTAGGGGAGGGGTATCAAAAATTACCAGCTCAAACCGCTCTTTGAGATATTGAACTAAATTCTGCATCTTTGGGGAATTGAGAAGTCGGGTGGGGTCGGTGGAAATTTGACCAGCAGTTAGGACACAGAGATTTTCCTCCAGAGGCGATCGCTGAATCACATCATCAACCTTGATTTCGCTAGAAAGAACATCGCTCAGTCCCCACAAATTAGGTAAATCCATTTTTTGATGAATCTGAGGAAAGCGCAGATTAGCATCCACCAGTAAAACCTTTTGCCCCATTGCTGCTGCTGCCAGGGCTAAAAATATAGCTGTAGTGGATTTACCATCTGCTGGTTCAGCAGAACTTACCACTATAGCGCTAATGGGTTTCTCAGAATACAGACATTGGAGATTAACTTGAAGAGAGCGAAAGGCCTCTAAAACAGGAGAAATCTGGTAACTACCAGATCCCACGCCGAGTTGTGGAGCTGAGGCTTCCGGCTCAGGTATTATGCCCACACCAGTAACGGTATTGGATTTCTGGAGTTCTTTGTTAAAGGGGATTGTGCCTAATATTGGTAAGCGAGTATACTCTTTTATATCGTCGGTGCTGTTCAGTAAGTGATGTAACTTTTCTGCTAAAAACCCAGCTGTGGCACCTGCAACTATCCCTGCTACTGCACTTAGGAGCAAAGTATCAGGCAAATTGGGGGATATTGGTTTTTGAGGTTGTTGCGGCTCGACAATTGTCTGCCAAGGGATGCTGGTTTTAGCTGACTCAAGTTCCAAAGTTTCCCGAACTGACTCAAAGCGGTTGAGGCTTTCTGTTGCTACCTCAATCTTTTGCTTGAGTTCTGTATATCGAGCGGCAATCACAGCTAGTTGTTTGAGTTGTTCACTCATCAGACTTTCCCCTTTAGTGATGGCGGCCTGGCGCATCTCTAAAACCTTGATTTGGTTCGCCGTCTCTACTAGCTGCTGAATCAAATTGAGGCGAAGTGTACTTGAAGAAGCCGATTGAGGATTGCCACCAAACTCCTGAATACGGCTAGTCATCACCCTTTCTGCTTCCTGACTTAACAGGGGGAGTAAATTTTGCTGTTGTTGCCTTAATCCGTCAAAGGTAGATTGGTTTTCCTTGAATTGTGCCAAATCCAACACCATCTGACTTTCTAGGTTAGAAAGTTGGCTGAGCAATTGTTGATAACGGGGTGTTTCTATAAGCTTAGCTACTGCTTCCGCTTGCTGTGACGATAGCCCCAACTGACCTTTGAGTTTCCCATACAGTATAATCGTTTCTCGGAGCTGAGTTTGGGTAGCTTTTCTGTGTTCGACAATAGCATTGACCCGATTTGTCAACAGTTGACCCTGAAGTTGTGGATTAATCAGGTTGTACTTCTGCTGGAGTTGCTGGAGTTGTAGCTGGAGCTGATTAATTTGCCCTTGTATTTTAGGCTGCTGATTCGAGACAAATTGAATGCCTTGTCTGATGCTAGCCTGTTGTTGTTGCTTAGAGTACTCGATGTATCCGAGAGCAACCTTTTCCAAAACAAATTGAATTCTTTCCGGGTCTGAATCTTGGTAGGCAACTTCTAAAATTTTGGTTTCTCGCAGTCGGGATACCATGATTCCTTCCCGGAGAGTATGATAGTTTATTTCTGGATATTGGGTTTGAATTTGCTCCACAATCTCAGACATAACCTGAGGAGAGCTTAATACCTGAATTTGAGTGTCATAGTCGAAACTTTTAGTTGGAGCAGCAATGCTATTTACCCCGGGTTTGCCCTGCAACTCCAACGGGTTTTCACCAGATATGGGTTCGAGTAACAGCTGGAATTTGCCTTCATAGATCGGAACTGCACTTAAGGTTTTGGCAATAATTCCCGATGTCACAGTAAGGGCCACCCCTGCCATCAAGACAGCTCGACGACGAGCAGCAGCTAATATACGACGCAGATCGAGTTTGCTGGCTTCCAAGTCATAGGCTCCCCCTGTTAGTTGTGGAGAAGATCGATACTGGTGTTGACCACTATGGTTAGATAGGGAAGGCTTATAAGCTCCTTGGGAACCCATAATTCAAGTTCTTCTTGGTACTTGGGGATTGGGAATTGGAGATTGGATAACTGGTAGGATGCATAAACCCTAGTTACATGATAGTTACAGCAACAGAGGCAATGATGAACGCGGTTGATTGTGATCAGTATCGATTAGCCCGAAGGGCTACGCTACGCGAACAGCAATAACCTTTAATTTTCCTTGCTTGAAGGTGAAAACAAGAAAGTTCATGTAATATCATTCCTCAGCAAGAGGCTATCGCCAACAAAATAGAGGATATCCAATTTACCAAACTTTCCCAATTTACAGATACAAGAGTTATGCCACCCATCAGGATGAATAGGATTAACGAAAAAGGCAAAAGGAATAGTAGCGTCCTAACTTTATCCTTTAACCTTTGAGATCTATCCTGATTGCCAGGGAATGAATGTGCCCAATAGATTTCAGGCACTAGTTGTTGCCAAATTCTCGGATTTTGCTTCCAGCAAGCTCTTATAGAGCTGACTCAGCTGATGGGCAACACCATTCCAGCTAAACATATGTTCTACCCTTGCTCTTGCCCCTAAACCAAGTTGATTTTTCCAGTCGTGATCCGAGAGAATCCGGTCGATAGCAGCCGCAAAAGCACTAGCATCTTTGGGTGGTGCCAGTAAGCCAGTTTCTTCAGATACAACGGTAAACTGAAGACCACCGACATCACTAGCTACTACAGGGGTGCCACTAGCCATGGCTTCGATGGCAACTAAACCAAAAGGTTCGTAGTGACTTGGTACTATGCAAACATCAGCTGCAGCATAATAAGCTGGCAGTAGTTCATCAGCAATGCGTCCAGGAAATGTAGTGATAGTTTGCAGTTCCAATTCAGCTACAATCCCTTCAATGCGATCGCGTTCCATACCATCTTTCTCTCCGGGACGAGAACCACCACCAATAATCAGCTTTAAGTTAGCATCACCCCGTAACTGGGAGCAACCAACAGCTCGAACTAGGGTTTCAATGCCCTTGCGTTCGTCAAACCTTCCCAGGTAAAAGATGATTTTGTTTTCAGG
This sequence comes from Moorena sp. SIO3B2, assembly GCF_010692525.1. Classification (NCBI taxonomy): domain Bacteria; kingdom Bacillati; phylum Cyanobacteriota; class Cyanophyceae; order Coleofasciculales; family Coleofasciculaceae; genus Moorena; species Moorena sp. SIO3B2. The sequence goes on along the minus strand of NZ_JAAHHE010000010.1, from coordinate 28,508 downwards.
GCTTTGCCCAAGTTTTTGCCGTGCTTCTAAGCGGTTAATCTTGCCAAATCTGTCAATGTCGGTGCCACAGGGAATAATATCAATGTCGCCCTTACTTGAAACTAGCGTACGCATGTGTTCTTCTTCTTGGGGAGATGTAGCAACAATGCGTTCTGATGTTTCTAGCACTGCTTTTTCTATCTCCAAGCGAGTAGCAGCAATCTTCGGAATTGTTTCTACTGACTCGTATTTAACTGCGCCTAGGGAGTGATAGGTGTGAACTTGAATGAGCGATGCAGCGCGGTCTTGGGGAGGCAGCGCGGTCTTGGGGGTTCCCCCCATGAGCGACTGCCGTTGGTTTCCCCCACTCGCTATTGCATCAAGAAGGGATTGACGCTTCTTCCACTCCATACCTACCCAAGCTGAAAGCCAGTAGTTTGTATGTACTATTGAGTAGTCAATGCCTGATTGCTCCTGAAACTCAAGCAATTGGCTTAAAAACTCACCACAGTATTCAAAAATCTCCTGCCGTGGCACAAATGCTTTTGGACCAGCAGTTAGGCGAATAGTGCGACAACCTGGAGTATGTTCAACAATTGTGGCTTGATTGGAACTGGAGAGGCGAGTAAACATATCGACCTGCCACCCTTGCTTAGCAAGAGCTTCACCCACTTGGCGCACATACACATTCTGTCCTCCAGCTTCTTCCTTACCGATTTCTATCGCTGGATCTCCGTGAACGGAGATCAGAGCAATGTGCTGTGTATTTTTCGTATTCATAGGCTTTTTTGATGTTGGAGCTTACAGAAGGTTTTCAGGTATGGGGAGTCTGACCTCTATCCGGCTAAACCCTCAGCGTCGAGCTTTTACACACTCACTTAACAAATTTTAACCTCTCAGGTGTGCTTAACACATCAGTGAACAGAAGTAAATTTTTAACAATTTATTTATATAAATTATAACTTAAGTGGGGACATTATATGGTATACTTTCAGATTCAAGATGCTTCTGGGCTTTCACCCACGTATTAGGCTGAATCTCCCTCACTTAAAAATAGTAGATCTCTCAGCGATGCAGGGCGGTCTTGGGGAGGCAGAGGTGCGACCCGTGGCGAATTTAATTACGGGTCAAACGCACCATTACGGTCTTGGGGGTTCCCCCCACTCGCGCTTTGCCGTGGTTTCCCCCACTCGCGCTTTGCATCAAGACAGAGATTGGGAGAGTCCGAGAGTCATCATAAATTTTCGTATTGCATTTTCCTATTGCAGTGGTGTGAGCGATCGCTCATGGTTTCTAATCAGAAAATTTACATTACTAGCAGTTGACAACCTCAAAAATGTGCTATTATGGATTGACACCACCTTGGAGAGGTGGCTGAGTGGTCGAAAGCGGCAGATTGCTAATCTGTTGATAGGTTCAGGCCTATCCGAGGGTTCGAATCCCTCCCTCTCCGTTGAGTATCATCAACTAACTTGCAAAAATCTACTTTTGGCAAAAATCCAACTTTCCTTGCTTGGGGAAGCAGTCTACCTAGATCCTTGTAAAAAAGGAGGGATAAGATGGGTCATTACTGAATCTTATCCCTCCTTTGCTTATATAGCAGTCGCCAGGGCAGTTAGGACATAAGCGCAAGAGTTTGACTTCTGACTTCTGACTTCTGACTTCTGACTTCTGCTATATAGAGCAAACCCAAGACCGAGGGCCTGTTTACAGATGGGGAACGCCGCTATGGTAACTTGCTGTTTGAGATTTGCCATGAATTGGTGCGTGATGGCAAGCCGGGTCGTCCACCCAAACGCTTGCCCAAAGGCATACGGGTCAGACTCTTGAATAAGGGAGCCAAAAAGCGGGTCGGTCGTCCTCGCAAGAAGTACCAAGCTCCCGTACCAGAGCATCCGCAAACAAACTCAGAGGTTCCAGAACACGAGAAAAATGCCAATCATATCGATGGATTTAATCCATCGATGCGGCGGCGCAATAGTGCCAATAGGCGTCGAGCCAATACCTATGCTAAGTCCCGTCAACATTTGCTTTGAACCCTGGATGTGTTTTGGGTGGTTCACAATTTTGTTCGGGTACATTTCACAACTAAAGTTGTTCCTGCAGTGAAGTTAGGAATTATGGAAACAGGTCTGTCTTGGTCTGGACTGTTTAGTATTCGATCTGCTCTGTAACCACCTACTAGACAAGGGCTATACCTGTCCCATGCAACGGAACCAGTGCCCCACCTACGCGCCTGTACCTGAAAAACCTGGAATATAGGGTGACCTTCAGAAAAAAGACTCAATAGTTTGAGTTATCTGTGAATGGGTAAAATTCCATAGGTGCGCTTTCCGTCGGCGAATTAAATTCGCCACAGGTCGCACCTGCAGCTACATTGGAGATAGAACTTTTTGTATTGTTCCGGCGCGGAGGGGCATCCCGTGTCGTTAATAAAGCTTATCGAGTATCCGAACGCGCCCCGCGTCGGGCAAAGCCCGATAGGGATAGCTGGAGTTGGTAAGAAGCCCGCGCTGTACCGTGCTTGTCAGCGTCGGTAGTATGTCACTGTTTACAGTAAATTCTATATTAATATAGGTGTGCCTTAATTGGGGTGCATGTCAGTCCTTGCCAATCTAAGCAGATATGACTAACTCTGGCAGCCTTTTTGGCTGTATAAGCAAGGAAATCCCACGTCGTGTCGGTGGGGGATAGTTAACAGTATCAGGCCGTGAGGACAAAATCCTTGAAAGATGTGACACCGGCGATTACCCTAACCCTACTGCATCCTCTCCAGTCTGTGCCTGTTCAAAGTTGGCCCTTTGAAACAGAATCAGTGATTCGGATTGGCCGGTCAACCGATAATCATGTTATTCTCTATAGCGCTGTAGTTTCCCGTCACCATGTAGAACTACGGCGAAATCCTAATGGTTGGGAAATTATCAGTTTAGGTGCCAATGGCACCTATATGGATGGCAAGCGGATTACCCAAATGCCGGTTATCGATGGGATGATTATTCGTCTAGCTAGTTCGGGTCCGAAAATTCAGATTCATATTAATGGAGAAATGCCTTCAGCAAGGCTGAAGACAATTTTGGATAAGCGTGCCTCTGAAGGAAAGCGGAACATCAATTCATTCAATAATACGTTAATAAATGCCGAAAGCACCCAATCCGATCAAACTGAGTCAACTGAAATGGAAGATTGAACTTTTATGGTAATTTATGATAATTGGTAATTTATGATAATTGGTAATTGGTAATTGGTAATTGGTAATTGGTAATTGGTAATTGGTAATTGGTAATTGGTAATTGGTAATTGGTAATTCGTCATTCAAATAGGACTTACCTGAAACTGGGCACTAAATGCGCTTATTTAGTAGGAACCCACGCCGTGGGTTCCTACTAGCTTAGCCAGCTTAATTTGGTGCATTAGAATTATCATCCTCTTCTTACCATTTAACCTTTTTCCTCTTACTCTCTATTAGACCATGTTTAGCTGGCCACGGGACTAAAAGTAGCGTTACTGGGTCAGTCCTCTCAAAAAACTTTGATAGTTGTGGGATATAATTGTAATTTTTAAAACGAGAAGTCCATACAGACTTGATTTAGCTAATTAAAATTATGGCTAATTAAATTAGCAAGCCCTAGTTAAAGTTAGTATGGTTTTTAATCAAAAAACTGCTTGATATTGGATTCAATTATAGCTCATATATAGACAGATTGATATCCTGTTCGTTTGACTAATGAGCATTGAAAGTTGTTCCTTAATTGTTAAGGGACAATTAACTATTAACTATTAACCGCAAAGGGATATCAATTAATTCAGTAATTCAAATTATATAGCGTAGCGCGTCGTTCAGGAGTGGTACAACTTAGATGAAGTTGAAAAACTAGAAGTCATAAGTCATAATTTTCAAACATTGGCTTAATTGAAACTATTAGATAATATAACGATTATTGTCCAAGAATGATTTAGAATTGCTAGAGTAGCATACCTTCAATAAATAATAAATTTAAGTTTAACCTCTTCTTTGACAAACCTTAACGTTTGTTGACTAAGATCAGCGCATACGAAGAGGAGTTAGATGTGTTTATCATTAAGATATTATTGGTTGCTTTAGTGCAGCTACTACTTGGGGATTTTCTTTCTACTTTTGTGTACCATGTCCCTGAGCACATTTTTGGTAAATTCCATGCCATAGTACACCATAGTAAGAATCGTAGCTTCATTCACTATGCTGTATTAACTAAGAACCCCCTGGTAATCCTTGATGGTTTCGCAGGTGCCTTTCCTTATTTGATGTTTGTGCCTTGGTTCTGGCAGATTTCTCCTCTAGGAACTATCTTGGGACTAGTCTTGGGTGAGCTTCATGTGATCTGGAGGCATGTTTCTGTGATGGAGTGGAAAACTCCCCAGACCCTAGAGCGCCTTTGCAACTTCTTGTGCATTACTACTCCAGAAAAGCATTGGCTTCATCATCAGGATGCAACAGTTGCTTATGGGGATATCTTCACATTTTACGACCAACCAGCACAAGCCTGGTATAGGTTTTTGATGTCAGTTAAGAAGAAATATAAGCTAAGTAGGGAGAAATCAAGTTAGGATGCTGGCTGTTGACTGTTTACTCTTAAGTATATGGTACGGTCAACCCTGGACGGTAAACAGTCAACGGTAAACCAAAACTATTTTGCCTACCCATTATCAAGAGCGTTTAATAGAGCTTTAGAAGCTACAGAACTTATAAACAATGCCTCTAATCCAAAAGGCCTTTCACGGAATATCCCAAGACGGACAAAAACAGCGACAGCGGCTGCGTTGGTATTCAAAGGGGGAAATGATTCCTTTGATTGCACCTGGGATCTGGCAAGTCTGTCAAGGTATTGTTCAACTCAGTAAAATTAACCTTGATGGAGAGGAAGTGCTACTAGGTTGGGCATTGCCCGATACCTCTTTCCGGATTGGGTTGGCTGCTCTAGACACCTATCAGGCTCAAGCTTTATCCGAAGTGCATCTTAAATGGTTTTCGATGATTGAATTGGAAGCGTGCCCTCATCTATCTCATTCCCTATTGAATCAGCTAGGTCACAGGATACAACAGACAGAAGCACTTTTAGCGATCGCTGGACTGCGCCGAGTAGAAGACCGCTTGCAGCAGTTATTATTCTTATTGAAACAGGAAATGGGGGAGCCAGTTCCCGAGGGCACTCGCTTGAGTGTGCGCATGACCCATCAGAATCTAGCTAATGCCATCGGCACCTCTCGGGTCACAGTAACTAAAACTCTAGGAGAACTCCATAACCGTGGTATGATTACATTTGACAGAGACCGTCACATCATTGTCAAACATGGTATAATATGTAATAATCTCTGAAGCTAACTTGAAGCTAGTACTGAGTACTGATTAGTGTAGTGATTAGTGATTGTGTCAGTGTGGCAATGGCTTTTTAGGCTTTGTTGTCAGGTTTGTTGTCAGGTTTTTTACTTGTGCCTGACTCAAAAGTAGTTGTGTTGCTCAAAGCGCTTCATGGTAGCTCGTTCAACGAATTTAACTGGTCTAGGAGTTGCCAGCTGGAAAAGTGGTAAATAGCAACTCTGAGATCTGAATCCTAAAATAATACTAAAATTAAGTGGTATAAATATAGATTCATAGCTGAAAAGCAGTTATTTATGCCTCTTGATCAATTAGTTCCAAAATTCTTAAAAAAATCTCTCTTCCAACTAGGAGAAGTGCCTGTATCTATTTTCACCATACTTCAATTAATCTTTTTATTTTTAATTGCTAAATTTATAATTCAAGATTTCAAAAAATTCCTGAATTATAAACTGCTTAATAAGCTAGTTAATGATCCAAATAAAAGAGAATTTTTATCTAAAATAATTAGTTATGCAATTTTAATCGTATTGGTATATATTATATATTTTATAGGTGGTTTAGATCTAATTAAGTTAACCATTTTTGAAGTAGGTAATACTAAAGTATCTATTAAATTAATAATACAGCTAGTACTGTCTTTAATGATAGTAATTTTTCTGGCTAGTACCCTAAAAAACTTTCTAAAACAAGAGCTACTTCCCCAAATGGGGATTGACGAAGCTAATCGAGCAGTTATCGCTACAATCATCAGTTACGCATTTGGAATATTAGGCATTGTAATTGTTCTGAATAATCACTTTGAATTGGGTTCATTAGCCGTTATTGCTGGTGGCTTAGGGGTTGGAATTGGTTTTGGACTACAGGATATAACTAAAAACTTTATCAGTGGTGTGACATTACTCTTAGAACGAACAATAAGAGTTGGTGATTTCATTGAATTTGATGGGTTATCCGGATATGTTAAAGAAGTCTCCATGCGGTCTACAATCATCCGGACAAGGGAGGGTGGAGATGTAGTAGTTCCTAACTCTCATTTGGTGGAAAACCGAATGCTTAACTGGACTTTTGACAGCTATAAAGCCCGTATACACATACCTGTAGGAGTCGCTTACGATAGTGACCCAGTATTAGTGACAGAAGTCCTGTTAAAATCTGCTTATTTAGAACCATCCGTCTTATCTGAGCCGACACCTAGAGTTCTTTTTAAAGGGTTTGGTGATAGTTCTTTAAACTTTGAACTTCGGGTATGGGTCAATCGAATTGATCAAGAACCTTTTATAAGAAGTTCTTTGAATTTTATTATTGAATATAATTTACGTCAGCAGGGACTCTCAATTCCTTTCCCTCAAAGGGATTTTTGGCTGCGCAACCCTGAAGCCCTGATGGCGAGAGACATTCACCGCGAAAATATTGAAACTATTGAAGAAAATATTGGACAATCAACTCAGCAGCCATTCAAAGTTAAAACACCTAGACCTTTAGCGTTACGTGACTTACTGCGGCAGGTCGATTATTTTAAAAATTTTACTGAATTAGAACTAAGGCAATTAATTGAAATTGGATACCGAAAGCGCTTACGTGCCTCAGAGATTTTATTTCATGAAGGCGACCCTGGAGATGCGTTTTATATTATCCTAGCTGGTTCTGTCGAAGTCTTTGTAGAGAGGATTAACAAAACTCTCAATAATCTTCAGGCCGGTCAATTTTTTGGCGAACTTTCGTTAATGTTAGGCGTACCAAGAACAGCATCAGTTAGAGGGTTAGAAGAGTCACTACTATTTGTAATTAACAATAAAGGTTTTAAACAACTATTGAAGGACTATCCAGATCTATCGGAGATTATTGTCCAGGAATTAGGCAAGCATCAGGAAGAATTAGCTGAGCGACAAAAACAGATGCGGAAAATGGGTTTGTTGGATGCGGCAGAAGATGACAAAAATCTTCTAGTTTGGGTTCGCAAGCGAGTCAAGAGACTATTTGCTCTTTAATAGCAGGATCAGTTTGTTTAGTATTGATACTAAGTTGCGGTCAAAGGTAAAACTTTCTCTACCCCCAATCTCCCAATCTCCCAATTTCCCAATCTCCCTATCTCCCTATCCAAGCAATCGACTATCTTTGAATCCAACTTGGTATGAGTGTTGAGTATGAAGTGTTGAGTGTTGAGTGTTGAGTCTTGAGTGTTAAGTGTTGAGTGTTGACAGTATCATAGAATCAAAGGTCAACAGAAAACTATTTAGCTTAGCCGTCATTAAACCTTATTTATGGCTAAACCGAAACCAATTCCAGCGATTACTCTGCCACCGGCTGCAAATCCTCAGCAGGAAGGTGAATGGTTACGAGAAACTCTTGCGCAATGGCTAGATCAAGAGTTTCTCCCAGAAGCAATTAATCAAACGATTGCACAACGCGCCGCCCAGATTTTCGTCCGTCAACGGATGGAGGGAGAAAATGATTTGGGTTCACTTGTGATTGCTATTGTTACAGAAATGCAGGCGTTTGACTTTCGAGAAAGTTTTTACGGGGAATTTGCGATCGCTAACGCTGTCAGTGACCTACTCTTAGAAAGTCTTGGCATTGATCGCTGTTGTGGCCAGTAGAGGTTTCAGGTTTCAGGTTTGTTTGCGTAGCGTGGCCGCAAGGCCAAGGTTGAAAGTTTCCAGAGCGTCATGCAAGGGTCGGTTTAAGCTCAAGGGAGAGTAGCTATGCTCCTCTTCAGTAGGAAAACCCGAAGGGTAGACTACGGTAAGTCAGAAAATCTTCTACCCTGCAACCTGTTAACCTGCAACCTGTAACCTGCAACCTAAAACCTGCAACCAGTTAACCTACCAGCTTGATTTAACCACACCTGGCAATAGACCTTGGTGCGCCCATTCCCGCAAAACATGGCGAGATAGTCCAAAGTCTCGGTAGTAACCCCGAGGACGCCCTGTAACCCAACAACGGTTCCGCACACGGCAGGGGGCGCTGTTGCGGGGGAGCTGTTGTATTTTCCGGTGGATCTCTAACCTTTCTCGTTGAGTCGCAGCATTTTTAAACTCTTCCTTGAGCGCCTCCCGCTTAGCTGCGTACTTCTCTACCATTTTTTTGCGCTTTTTTTCGCGCTCAATCATTGATTTTTTAGCCATTAATTCTCGAAACTCTATCTAAAAGAAGACACTGCCTTTTTATCTTATCCGATGAACTTAATCAGAGGCTGGTACAGTAGCGTTAGTTTTCCAGCTCTGTGTTGTAGTAGTCGTTTTCTCAGCCAGATCTGCACTGGCACATAAATCCGCCAAAACACAAGCATCACAATCAGGTTTTCGGGCTTTACAAATTGCCCTACCATGATAAATCAGCCGAATCGACCAGTTTTCCCAATCCTGCTGGGGCAAAAGCCCCATTAAATCTCGCTCAATCCTGATGGGATCTTTGTGTTTTGTCAATCCTAAACGCTGACTGAGGCGCTTGACGTGAGTATCTACAGTGACTCCCTGGTTAATACCATAGGCATGGGCAAGTACGACATTGGCGGTTTTACGAGCAACTCCAGGCAACTTGAGGAGTTTGTCCATTTGTTTCGGTACCTGACCACCGTATTCCTTAACAATCATGCGGCAGGCACCTTGAATATTTTTTGCCTTATTGCGATAAAAGCCAGTAGAGCGCACTAAAGTTTCCAAGACTTCTATATCAGCACTAGCGATGGCCACAGCATCAGGAAACTGGCGAAACAACCCCGGTGTTACCTGATTCACACGTTCATCAGTACATTGAGCTGAAAGAATGGTTGCCACCAGTAACTGTACTGGTGTTTCGTAATTCAGTGTACAGGTGGCTTCCGGATAGAGTCGCTTAAGGCGAATTAGAATCTCTAGGGATCGTTGCTGCTTGGCAGACCATTTACGGCTAATACTCATGGGTTGGAAGGTTGGAAGGTTGGAAGGTTGGAAGGTTGGAAGGTTGGAAGGTTGGAAGGTTGGAAGGCTGGAAGGTTGGAAGGTTGAAGGTTGACAATATCTTAGGGTCAATGTCTTCTGAAGCTACACTAGTAAAACCAACAGGGTAAACTAACCTAGGTCAAGAAATCTTTGTACCTGTAACCTGCAACCTG
>NZ_JAAHHE010000010.1:7101-18936 GCF_010692525.1 Moorena sp. SIO3B2 | reverse complement strand
AACCTGCAACCTGTAACCTGTAACCTGTAACCTGTAACAACCAAACACGGGTCACTGGAATAAGTTTTGTACCCAACCCAGGTTAGCTGTATCCCGAATAATCAAGAAGACACCTAAACCCAGAAGCAGCACTAGCCCAGTTTGCATAATATTCTGCTGTACTTCCATGGGCAAGGGCTTACCTCGAAGTCCTTCAATCAGTAAGAAAGCCAGCTGACCACCATCAAGGGCTGGTAGAGGCAAGATATTAATAATCGCTAGATTGATACTAATCAGAGCTGCAAACTGTAAAAGATTGACAGCGTTGGAACGAGCAATATCGGCTCCAATCGCCACAATTGCCACTGGACCGGATACTTGTTCCGCTGTTTCGCCAAAATTACTCAGTAGCTGACCAAAGCCTTCCAGGGTTAAGACTGTAATGCGTTGATATTCTTCGGCACCACGACTGAATACCTCCAGCAAACTACCAGCACGCTTACGCACTTCCTCCCCATTGGGAGACAGTTGTACACCAATTTTTCCTTTCCCATCTATCCCTGGTTCCGGAATCACCTTCAACAGTAGCGTTTGTTTTTGACGCTGTATCCGCATTTCCAGGGGCTGGTTGGGATGATTTTGAATCGCTTTCATCAGGAAAGTAATCCCTTCCGGGTTTGCTTCCAACTCTTGACCATCTACGGCGAGAATTATGTCTCTTGGTTTAAGGCCTGCTTCTGTAGCCACTAAACTGCTTTCTGGGGCAAGTTTAGGCACTACCACACCCGCTTGGTAGTTGAATTGGGAGATGCCAACCATTCCTACCTGAGCCACAAGCAGGAAGTAAGCAAAGACTAAGTTAGCAATGACACCAGCACTAATCACAATTGCCCGGTCTAGAATCGGTCGGTTGCGGAGCAAATTGGGGTCATTGGGGGGAATCTCGCTATCGGGGTCATCATCAGGAAAACCCACAAACCCCCCTAGGGGAATCGCTCGCACTGCATACTCAGTTTCTGGACCCTGATATTTCCATAGAATTGGACCAAAGCCAAGAGAAAAGCGATTGGCATAGATTCCTTGCAGACGAGCTGCCATAAAATGACCCAGCTCGTGAACAAGAATCAAGACTGCCAAAACTGCAATCGCCGCCAAAATTGACATATAAGTGAAGAATTTATTTAATGTAATGTTAACTTCATTTTTCTATTGTATAGGCATTGCAATTAGGTTCTAGGTTCTAGGCTGATGGCTGATGGTATTACAAGACGTCTCGCCCCATATAAGGCTGTAAAGCCTCTGGGATCTTAACCGTTCCATCCGGTTGCTGATAATTTTCCAGAATGGCTGACATAGTACGCCCCACTGCCAATCCTGAGCCATTGAGAGTATGAACAAAGTGAGTGCCTTTTTTGCCGGACTCTTTGAAGCGAATCCTACCCCGCCGTGCCTGGAAATCAAAGCAATTGGAGCAACTGGAAATCTCCCGATATGTCCTTTGCGAAGGCAGCCAAACTTCTAGGTCATAGGTTGTAGCGGCTGAGAAACCTATATCCCCTGTACACAGTTCTACAGTCCGGTAGGGTAATTTCAAGGTTTCCAAGATCGCTTCAGCATTCTTAAGCAGTTTCTGATGTTCTTCGGAGGATGTACTCGGATCAACAATTTTCACTAGTTCAACTTTATTAAACTGGTGTAGTCGAATTAGACCCCGGGTATCCCTTCCATAGCTACCCGCTTCCCGACGAAAGCAGGGGGTGAAGGCACAGAGATTAATGGGAAGTTGGGATGCTTCGAGGATTTCGTCTCGGTAGAGATTCACCAATGGCACTTCTGCTGTGGGTGCTAACCACAAATCATCATCAGAACACTTGAAGCTGTCCTCGGCAAACTTGGGCAACTGACCGGTAGCGGTTAGGGATTCACTGTTGATTAGTACCGGTGGCATCACTTCGGTATAGCCAGCAGCAATTTGCTGGTCAAGCATGAAGTTGATTAGTGCTCGTTCCAAAGCAGCACCAGCCCCGATCAATGTCACAAATCGACTCTGAGCGATTTTCACCCCTCGCTCAAAGTTAAGAATGCCGAGTTTTTCGCCAATTTCCCAATGGGGGAGAATCGGAAAATCCTTGGGAATGTACTCATCACCCCAGCGATGGACTTCCACATTTTCGGCTTCACTCTTGCCAATCGGTGTGGATTCGGAGGGCAAGTTGGGGAGGGATAGCAAGAGGGTGTTCAGCTGGTCTTTTAGGTCTTTTTCTTTGGGTTCCAGTTCGCTCAACTTAGTTTTGATTTGGTTACCCTCTTCCTTGAGCGACTGAATTTCTGGGCTTTGTGGAGGACTACCCGATTTGATTTTTTGACCAATCAGCTTACCAATTTCATTACTACGAGCCTGCAACTGGGTGCGGGATGTTTCCAGCTCCCGCTGACGCTGATTCAGTTCCAGAATAGGTTGTAGGTCATATTGATTGACACTACGTCGGTCGAGTAGTTCTTGAACCTTTTGTGGATTTTCCCGAATTTGCTTTAGGTCAAGCACGAATTTTCTTTACTAAAATGACGCGATCGCATGATCGGTACTCATCTGAGCAACATCGATCTAACTTCACCAATTTGCCACAGTTTTCTTGCCAACGGCAATTAACTTCTCCTGGGAGTAGGGAGCGGTGCGACAATCAAGCAAATTTAATTACGGGTCAAGCGCACCGAGGGAGTAGGGAGTAGGGAGTCGGCTGGTGAGCTGGTGAGCTGGTGTGGGGTATGTTGGCTAGCGACTGACTCGATTAAATAGCCACAGGGAAATGGCTATGCCAACAAAATTAGCAAAAATAGTGTTGATGTTTGCCTGCACAACAAACAGGTCTATCGGTGGAACATCATTACAAGCCAACCCAACTGGACTTTGTTGCTGAGCTAGAGCTAGGGCTACAAGGCTGCCTATGACTGCAAATGAGCCAATGATGGTCAATAACATTCCTACTAAACTGACAATCAAGCCCAGCCTAATCGTTTGAAGGGTTTGAGCTTTGCTTGGTATGTCTGACCCATTGGCAGCTAGCAGCCGACTAGCGATGCCAGTGTAACGGTAGGCAAAATAAATGCCTATACCTAAAGCCACTAGTCCACAAACTACGAAAAAAAGACCGAAGCCGATTCCTTGACCCCCTTGATTGTCAGGTTGAGGGCTGGCAAGGGCAAACCCTGCAAACACTAAAATCAGCGTAGAAATAACCCCTAGGATTAACTGAGTCCAGAAGGAAATCCAACCGAATCTGCGTAGGGTTAGGGCAATTTTTTGACGAGCTGGTGGGATGGAACTGTCAGGTATCTCTCGCATGGGGGCTGTGTCCCTTGAGTAATCACTTTTGAACCGCCTACCACGCGCTCCGCAACGCGAAAAGACGTAGGGCTAATCTTGGGTTGGAAGCTAAACACCCTTGTGGTAGGTCGGGGGGGTCAGCAACCAACTTTATTGTGACAAGGATTGATCACACTCGCAATTCATCCCCAGCTAAATCGCAGATAAAGCCCTGAGGGACTTCTTGTGGGAACCGTTAATTTTCTACAAAACCTGCCTGAATGGGTCCTATGTGAGATGAGCAATATTAATGGTTCACTTTTGTGTTACACTAACCCCCACTTACTCCAACCCCCACAAAGATTGCTATATATTAATCCCTCCATGCCCCCATCCTTCCATCCCCGATCATCCTCTCTAGGTCGCATCAATGAAATTGGTGTTACTCGTCTGTCTTGTCTTCCTTCCCGATGTTCCCCTTGATAGTCGGTAGTTTTGGATAACGGTTTCGAGCAATTATTAAAGTTGATCTTTACTTTTTAGGTGTGTTAAGTCCAAAATTCATTAAACTTTCATCAAATTAGGGAGATATTTAAACCCTACGCCAGAGATTTTTAAGTTATAAAGTGTGATAGCGATGTACCTACCAAGGTGAGTCGTTTAAATAAAACTCACTGCAAAACGCGCGTGAATTTCCCAGGGTGCCTCCAACCATGATTATTTGCCAGAAAACCCTCTAATCCCATCTAGAATAACTGGGAATTCCAACTACATATGCAGATGAAATTCGAAGATATCTATAACTTTTTCCAAGATCCTCCACCCAACTATCTCAATAAAGAATTAGCCGTATGCTATGTGCTATCGGTGTTGTTGCAAGGAGAATCTTATGGAACACAACTGATCCAACAACTGGAACAAGAATACCCCACCTATCGACTTTCAGATACTGTCCTCTACAGTGCACTGAAGTTTCTTGAAGAAAAACAGGCAATTTCAGCCTACTGGCAAAAAGTAGAAGGAAGAGGACGCCCACGCCGGATGTATCAAATCTGCCCAGAGTGGCAGGAGAAAGCTATAGAACTGGCCAGTTTTTGGCATGACTATATGGCTGAGGAAACAACCGTGGGGAAATTTCAGCCAAGGACTCCCTGCCACCAGTCTGTTGTTGAGTCAGTTAGGTAGGGAAGTAGCAATTTTTTCCAGGGTGCTGTCTTTGAAAACCCTGGTGGCATCCCAGAAGTCAGGTGATGCATTGTCTTACCCAGATGTGAATTCAGGTGAATTCAGGGCGTGCTAGCTGCTAGCCATCTACCCACACCAGCATCTTACAGCCTCTAGCTAGTGGGTACCGAGGAGCTAACCTGACCAAAGTGTGTCTAAGAAATTGTAAAGTAGTAGCAAAGGATGTGTATTTTTATCGTTAATATTCAGTGAATACAACTATTCTTGCTTCTACACTTTTGCTAACCCTTTTATTGGCAGTAGGTTTGTTTTTCTTTATTCGAGCCTCTGTGAAAGACCGAATACAACAAGTCAAGTTAGCTTCCCCAGAAACAGAAGAATCGCTTCTAAATCAGTTGAAGCAATATTTTGATCAAAGAGCCTACCAGGTGGCGGCGGTGGATGCTGCCACTAATCAAGTCACGTTCCAGGGGATAGTCCGACCGAGTTGGTTTCTGGCTATCTTTTTAACCGTCTTAGCTGCCTGTGGTATAGTCTGCTTATCTCTAGTGCTCTCTATTTTGTTTCCGACTTTGACTAAGGTGTTTTTGGGGCTAGTGGCACTAGCTCCCGCTGCGGGCCTTTTTTATTGGAAAAAAGCTGAGCGACTCGAACAGGTATCTCTGAAATTAGAATCAGCGTCTACCCAAGCCCCTGGGGATCAAGCCACTGCGGAGCAATCTTTGGTTATAGTCACTGGCCATCGCGATGAACTAATACAACTTCAACAGTCTCTGAAACTAAAACCCTTGCTGTAAGCAAGCAGGGTTTGACATCCTCCCCAACTATAATCAGCGAGATCAATTTCCAGAATAGGTAAATTTACCAAGATACTTAGCCCTCCTCAAGCCAAAGAGTTTGAGGAGGGCTAAGTCAAAGCACTTTCAATAAATATTACCAGTAAGGTTTCAGCGGCTACGAGCGGCAACCCCTACCTTCTTTAAGGGAGAGTTGATTAATCGCAAACTGGGAAACAGAAAATGATTTTCTTCCACATATTGGGCACCGAAGAGCCCTTTTTCTGCCCAGAAATAACGGTCTGTGGTATGCTCGTTACGTTTGACCAGTAGTAGGGCAGGTGGAAGTATCCCTTGTGATCGAATGTATGCCCGTGCTGCTGTAACCGGTTTATACTCGCCACTTTCTAGATTGTACTGAGGTACATGCTCAAGTATCTTGCGCCCTTCTTGGCGGCGGCGACTCTTACGCTTACGTCTTCTTGCCAACCTTTTTACCTCCTCTTTTTGCTGGCAATTGTAAAGATAGTTACAAAAGCCTTGGAAATTATATCGAGTCTTTTGAGAAATATCAAGCTCTTGTCATAGAACTAAATAAACCGGCTGAAACCTTTGACAGCAATACTTTAGGGGATTTTCAGTTTCCTGATGACCTCCGGAAAATTCATACAAAAATTTAATTTATTTAATAAAAATTAAATATAATTAGAAGAAATAGCCTTAAACTCATCCGAGCATTACACTGATCAGGTGATGAGGTGATGGGGTGATCAGGTGATTGGGCAACGGATGTAACGGATATTTGCCATAGGTCTAATGACTGATGACTTATCACGCTATGACTTATCACGCTATGACTAAAGCTGACTAAAGCATAATAGTCAATTGTTTAAGGGGTTCGACATTTATAGAAGGGAAGCTGATAGTGGCTTAACTTCGAGTAGGATTAACCCAGATCACTCATCTATAGCTCATGTTCACTCGATTCAGTTCAGAATTTGTCTCCCTGTGTCGAAACCAAGTGGCTTTATTAACCCAAGGACTGGGAGCAGCTAGTGGTGCTGTATATTTAACGGAAGAATTCGTTGAGGGAAATCAGGCAAAGCTAATTCCTGTGGTAGTTTATCCGGAAACAAGTACCGTGTGGGATATGAGTGATCCTGACTGGGTTTTGCCACAGAAAATAGGTGAGATTGATCAGATTCCTCGATTATCCAGCAGCTTACCTCGGCTACTCCCTCAGGGAAATAACCAAGATCAAGATTTGGGTTCAACCTCTTTTGACTGGACAGAAAATTCCCTACAGCAGCAGCACCAAATTGTTTTACCTCTAATCCATGAAGGGATAGTGATGGGGTTATTGGTGAGTGCTCGTGATGATAGACCTTGGAATCACACAGAACAGGCAAGTGTGGAAAGCATTGCCAGAACCTTAGCGATCGCATATGTCATAGAACAGCGTCAAGGTTGGTTTGAGCAGCAGTTGACTCAGCACAGACGTCTACAGGCAAAACAACGGGATATGCTTGATGATCTGCTGCATCAATTTCGTAATCCCCTGATGGCCTTACGAACCTTTGGTAAGCTACTGCTGAAGCGACTGGTACCAGGAGATAAAAACTATCCAGTGGCTTCGAGCATTATACGAGAAAGCGATCGCTTACAGGAGTTGCTGCAACAGTTTGATGCTTGCCTGGACATGAACCAAACCGGTACAGCATCCTTAACTTTGCCTGTAGCTACGGCTGAGGCTTGCTCATCCCCAGAATCAGATGATCTTGGGGAGATTTACCCAACTAGTCACTCCGAACCACACTCCACCCCAGGGGAATTTCCCCTACTCACGGACAAAACTCTTCCGTTGCAACTGTTTGCGGTCAAGGATGTCTTAGAACCCTTGCTTATATCTGCTGACGCTATTACTCAAGAGGCTAATTTGGAGTTGCATTGCTCTATTGCCCCTGATTTACCTTTGGTGAAAGGGAATCCTAAGGCTTTACGGGAAGTCTTGAGTAATTTGATTGACAATGCTTTGAAGTACACCCCAGCTGGGGGAAAAATTGATATTCAAGTTGGTGTTGGACAATGGCTTGATCATGGTGATGCTATAGCGATCGCAATTAGTGATACTGGTCCAGGTATTGCTCCAGAAGACTTAGACCATCTGTTTGAGCGACATTATCGGGGAGTTCAAGCTAATGGTCCTATCCCTGGCACTGGTTTAGGATTAGCGATCGCAAAAGAACTCATGGCATACATGCAGGGTGATATTGAAGTCTTTAGTCCTGCCAAACTACTATCAACTGAGGAAAATGGGGAATTATCCATTAGTCATGGTCAAGATAACTCAAGGATGGGAACAACCTTTATCGTTTGGTTGACTTACGCTCAGTAGCCCTCAGTAGATAGTTGTTGTTGACCAAAAATATGGGTTTCAAGCCTGGCCTTTGGCCACGCTACTTGAGGTGCCCTTCTAGGGCGACTTTTCCAGGAATAATGTATAATATATTTAATTGTGTAGCCTAGCACAGGCAGGATTCGTCGGTACTGCCCTATTTAATAACGAGCGTTTTGCGATGCTAGTACACGAGGCGCGAAAAACCTCGCTATACCCATGGATCTTAACGGATACCGAACACCAGTAAAATACAGTTTCAAAATATTTAACGTACCGTGGGGCACACGGAAACGGGGAAATTCCCAACGCTTAGGGAGATCAGCCCACTGGGGTTAGTTAAATTAGGCTCGATATTTGGTTTTTAAACGGGTATTTGGCTTAAGTATTGCCTTTCAGGATAGCTAATTTTAAGGCGTGTCGTAGAACTAAGAATCCTCGCTCTTTTAGGGCGGGGAGTGTCAACGTTGAGAGGTTGGCTGTGATTGGTTAATCTATCATCCTCTCAACAGTTAACTGTCCACATATGTAGTTACTGACTGCTAATCACCAGGTCAGAGTCGATGGTAAGCTGTAAGTCGGTTTCTGGTTCAACCACAAATAGGTCAACGCTGCTGCTACCAAATAAACGTTTGCCGATATTTAAAGCGATGCCAGAACTAACTCCGATCAAGATTTCTTCTGTAGCGATCGCACGGTCACCGGTAACGGCAGAGATAGCAGCGGCGGCAGCGGTACCAACTGCTGCATCTTTTAGGATACTCCCTGGATTGCTACCCTTGCGAATGGTTTCAGTGGTGGTAATTTCCTCAGAGGTGGCATTAAACGATAGGGTTTCACCATTGATCAACAGCTGCTGAGCTACAAACTGAGCTCCCTCTTTTGTCGCACGCAGTTCGCCAACCACTTCACTACCAGCAGGAATCAGCAACTTGCCCTCATCAGCAGTGGTAATGTTTAAATCCACTGTCAGGGTTAGGGGAATAGTTTCCTCTTGGGCGAGCAGAATTTTATCTTTTTTGTACTTAACCGGAATAGAAGTACCTGCAGGAATTGTGAAGGCTACAGGTGCTGGATTGGGATCGATAATGTATTGGGAGCTAATCACTGGGGCTTGTTCTGTTGCCACCAGCGCTTGGTACATAAAAGCTGCAACTTCTGCACGAGTTGCATTCCGAGTCGGATTGAGAAAGGCAACGTTAGGATAATTAACCACCAAACGATTTTCTGTAGCAGCAGCGATGGGAGCACGGGCAAAGTTAGAAATTTGGCTGCCGTCGCGGTAGAAACTGACCAGTTCTGAGGTAGAACCGCTGGAAGAGAAATTCAGTCCATTAGAAAGGGCAACTAAAACTTGTTCACGGGGAATATTTTGTTCAGGTCTAAAGATATTACCAGGGTAACCACTTAGAAATCCGGTTTGGTAGGCTTCCTGAATGGCAGGATTTGCCCAGTAGTTGGAAGCAACATCCACGAAACTGTTGCCACCGCGAATCGCGGGTTTATTGAAATCTTGATTTGCTTTACGCAGCATTGCCGCAAACTGAGCGCGGGTCACTGGTGCATTTGGTCTGAAGGAGCCATCAGGAAATCCGGCAATAATACCGCGCTGGGACAATTCCCCAATAAACTCACTTGCCCAGTAGTTGGATGAAACATCGATAAAGTTAGTGCTTTGGGCAAAGGAGGGAGCAGGTGCGACTAGGGGAGCCATGGTGGTGGCGGTGAGTCCAAGGGCTAAAACAGCAGCAGTTCCTGATTGAAAATGATTTAGGTTAAGCATGGAAGGCATTCTCTTAAATTAATGTGTTCTTAATTAAATAGAACCAATCAGATGCTAGATGTTCCTAGGTTCAATAAAATTGTTTTTTTTGCTCAAAATAAGCATAAAAAACCAGATTACGCCTGTTTAATAACAATCATTTCGGCACAATCTGAGTAATTTGACGCTAGTAACATTCCATGAGTTGCCAACCACTTGCCAGATCAAAAATTGTCACATTAGCCCAAGGGGGTGGGGTGACCAGTTGACCCCGTGTGGAGTGTAGTAGGAGAGTGCTCAGGGTGACCCTAGAGCTAGAGTTGCTGGGTAAGTCCTGAAGTTTTGAAGACTTACCCAGCACTTAGCCACTGATCTACTGACGCAGTAATCAATCAGTAAATTGCTTATTAATCCACCGGCGGTAAATTTTTTGAATTGCTTTGAGTACTTTTTGACTACTCGACTGCTGAGATGGACTGCTGGGGTCGAGTAACTGCAAGCGATTCAGAAGTTTCGCTTCTTCTGTGTCTACCAGCCCATCACTATAAATTAAAGCACTGAGGGCTTCAATCAAGCGCTGATAGTCTTCTGGACTAGGGCGATCGCCTAAATACTCTTCCACCCAACTGTAGCATTCATCTGCTGACACAGCTTTGAGTTCATACAGTAACGGTTTAATCTCTGGGTCGTCAGCAACTCCATATTCCTTGGCGACTTTATACAGATATTCCCGTTCCTCTGCCTGAACTTTACCGTCTATCCAGGCGGCACCGATTAAAATTTTGAGCAACTGTTTGACATTAGAATTTGTAACCATGACTTTATCTCTCCAGTAGGGGGGAACCGAACCAATACAGCACTTGTTGCCGGGAGCAGGTCAAATTTGCAGAACAAATGAACTATATAGGGAACAGGGAGCAGGGAGCTGAGGCCGTAGGCCACGCTACGCGAACGGAGTTGGGAGCTGAGGCCGTAGGCCACGCTACGCGAACGGAGTTGGGAGCTGAGGCCGTAGGCCACGCTACGCGAACGGAGTTGGGAATATGGCATCAAAAATTCTCACAATTCCTAAACGGTACCCTATACTATCAGAGCAACCTAAAACACATTAGGGAGCTATGGCTTTAGTACAAATGTTCTGCATAAGTGACATGCTCCCCTTGTTGCCAATCAACCTTGAATCATCAACAGCTTGCCACGATTAGGGGAAAAGGGAAAGTGGAAAGGGAATAGGGGGAAGAGTGGGAAGATTGGGCAGACGGGGGAGAACTTTGTCAAAAAACCGGGTTTGTTAAAACTAACTTAGTTACACCCCTTTATCTAGGTAATAAACCTCATTTCTTTAAAGCCAATTTTTTTTTCACAGAAGTTTCAACCGGTAGTATGTTACGTTTAGTTCTACTTAACTAATTTAGTTCTTACTTACACAGTTCTGTTAATGGAAATCGATATTGATTACTTAATTCAAGGGTATGCTCAAGGCTATTTCCTAATGGCAGATGATACTGGTAATTTAGGCTGGTACTCAAGCCGCAAACGTGCTATAATTCCTCTCGATGATCGGTTTCGCTATCCTAAATCTCTGCGTCGTGTCCTAAATCAGGAACGGTTTAGTGTCAGCATTAACCGAGACTTTTTAGGGGTAATGACTGGTTGTGCTGACCGTGAAACTACTTGGATTTCTCCAGAACTAAAGGAAATTTATTGGCAATTTTATAAGGCTGGATGGGCCTACAGCTTTGAAACTTGGCAGGGAAATCAGCTAGCAGGAGGAATTTTGGGCATTGTAATTGGTGGAGCGTTCATTGGTGAATCGATGTTTTATCGGATTCCGGAGGGCTCGAAGGTAGCGATGGTTAAGCTAGTAGAACGGTTGCGTCATCGAAACTTTTTGCTGTTTGATGCTCAGATGATGAATTCTCATCTAGAACGGTTTGGTGCCTGTACGGTAAATGAGCAAGAGTATAGTCTGCTATTACAGCAGGCAATAGCACAAACCTGTTCCTTTGATGAACCGATCTAACTCAGCTAGGGCTTACTTGCTCCAAATAGCCAAACCTCCTCCCCGACCTCTAGCAGCAATGCAACGGTTTTCCACTAAAAAGTAGGTGAAGAATGCTTGTTCTTTTAAGGGTTGCTCATAGAACCTAGTTTCCCGGTCTTGTCCACCTTTAATGTAACCTTGATAAAGTGTTAGACCAGATAACGATATCCTGATTTGACTAAAGTCGAAAGCTAAGATATTGGTCTTAGGATAAAACTTCGTAGGACCGGTGAGAACTATTTGAAGCGGTCCAAGTTGAACAGCATTTTGAACCGTGCCTTGGTCTTGAGAAGACTCTGATGGGGAGTAGGATAGGTAAATTTTGATCCACTTTGGCAGAAATCGTCCGCTACCCAAGATCACCCCTGCTCGTTGGCGCGATCGCTTTGT
>NZ_JAAHHE010000010.1:0-6558 GCF_010692525.1 Moorena sp. SIO3B2 | reverse complement strand
GATTGAGGAAAGGCTTTTCCCTTTGGCAGGACTCGATCAGATGGTTTCCTCAACCTACCCTGGTCGAACAGTAGTTACCCTCTATTTCCATGTCGGAACCGATCTCAACTCCTCTTCAATGGAGGTTGAAAAGACACTGTGGCAAATTGCTCTTCCTGAAGGTGCAACCTTTCAGGTCATTCCCTTCAATTTGAACGAATCCTCTGCAGTTAGCTACACCATCAAGAGTGATACTAAAGACCTTAAAGAATTAGCTGATATTGCTAAGACTAGTATTTTACCAGAGATTGCTCAACTTCCAGGAGTTCTGAAAGTCAATTTGTTGGGAGGGGGGGAAACTACCTTTACGGCTCTCAATTCTGGCTCAGACTTGACCAAACAAGCACCAGAAATTATTAAGGAGGAACAGCGGCAAGATACTCCCGAATCTCCCATACCCGTTACCCCAACTCGGATTCGCTTCAATGGACAGGAAGCTTTGGCTTTTCAGGTGATCAAAGGGGGTGATGCTAACACCTTAGATGTGGTTAGTCGGGTAGAGGAAACAGTGCAAAGGCTACAAGGTAGTTTGCCAGGGGTGCAGTTAGTCTTAGCAGTGACTCAAGCTAACTATATCCGGGAAGCGACTCAATCTACTATTGATGGTTTAGTACTGGCAATTGTTCTGGCAGTGTTGGTAATTTTTACTTTCTTGCGCAACTGGCGTGCCACCCTAATTACTGCCTTGGCAATTCCAATTTCCCTACTGGGAACCGCTATAGTGATGGCTATCTATGGGTTCAATCTCGAAACCATTACTCTACTAGCTTTGGCTCTGGTAATTGGGATTATCATTGATGATGCGATTGTAGAAGTCGAGAACATTTCTCGGCACTTGGAGGCTGGGGAGTCTCCTCGACAAGCTGCTCTTTCTGCTACTAATGAAATTGGTCTGACGGTTTCTGCTTCTACTTTGACCATTGTGGCGGTATTTCTACCGGTTGGTTTAATGGGTGGTAACTTAGGACAGTTCTTTAAACCCTTTGGTCTGACGGTTTCGGCAGCAGTTCTTACCTCTTTGCTAGTTGCTCGAACCTTATGCCCAGTGCTTGCGGTTTATTGGCTTAAACCTAGGCAGGGGAAAAGGGAACAGGGAACAGTAAACAGGGAAAAATTATCGACAGTAGTTTTCGACTTTTGGTTGAGGTCTAATCCTAAGTATCCTGATTTGCTGCGCTGGTCCCTAGGGAATCGGAAATTTGTAGTAGCATTAGCGGTATTGAGCTTGGTGGCTGGGATTTCTCTGATTCCCCTAATTCCTCAGGGGTTTATTCCTACCCTAGACCGAGGGGAATTTATGATTACCTATACAGCACCGTTGCCTCAGATGCCTAGTGCCTCTCAATTTGGTAATTTAATTAATAAGATTCTGAATTTGGGAGGGTTTGATACTAATAGTGAGAAGTCAAAGCAATTAAGTAATTCAGATACTAATTTAGATACTAATTCAGATACTAATTCAGACCTTAGGGAGCAGGTAAAACCAAAACTATCAAAACCAAAACTATCAAAGTCAGGGTTTAATGGTCTATTTCCGATTAACAGTGGGATGCAATTGGTACTGAAGCAATCTGAGCAGGTGGCTAAGCAGTTAGAAGAGGCGGTGCTGGCTTTTCCTGAAGTGGAATCGGTCTATACGGTTGTGGGGGTACAGGGTGAGCCGAACAAAGGTAACCTTCAGGTCAAACTTAAACGTAATCGCCAATATACTACTGCTCAGGTTCAGGAAAAAATGCGGGCTGCTTTGCCGAAGATCTCTGGTGTAACTACTAGTGTTGAAGATATTCAGTTTATTGAACTACCTACTCAAAAACCGGTTCAAGTTGCTTTATTGGGTGATGATTTAGAGGTGTTAGGCAATACGGCTGCGGATCTCAAAACTCGGATTGAGACATTACCAGGATTAGTCGATGTAGAGGCAACTGGTCAAAATAATCTAGGGAATAAGATTACTGAGATTGAGCATGTTAATGGTCAGCGAGGGGTTTATGTTCGTGCTAGCCTTAACCAGGGTCACAGGTTGGGAGATGCTACTGAGGAGGTGGTAAAGGTGGCCAAATTGGTTTTACCCGATGGTGTGAGGTTAGAACTGTGGGGGGATTCGGCTCTGAGTAGTCATGTGCTGGGGAGTTTTGCTGGCACCTTGACCTTGTCTGTTACCTGTATGCTGTTAGTGCTAATTTTGCCTTTTGGTCGATTGTTAGAACCGATGGTGGTGGGCTTGTCGTTGCCTTTATCTATTGTGGGAGCAATGCTAGCACTTCTGATCACCCAGAGTGATTTTGGCATGATTTCCCTGATTGGTCTAATTTTTTTGCTGGGACTACTTGACAAAAATGCACTTTTGCTGATGGATTATGTTAACCAACTTCGTCGAGCTGGTTTAAGTCGCACTGAGGCAATTCTGGAAACGGGAGTGGTGCGTTTGCGACCAATTATAATGACTACTGCTTCGACAATTTTGGGGATGTTGCCCTTGGCATTGGGATTTGGTGCAGGAGCAGAATTGCGACAACCGATGGCTGTGGCAATTATTGGTGGATTGCTTACGTCTACATTGTTGAGTTTGATTGTTGTACCAGTATTGTATAGTCTGCTGGAAGATTGCTGGGTAGGATTATTTTCTGGTATAGCGCTACGCGCAAGTCAGAAGTCAGAAGTCAGAAGTCAGAAGTAAGCTATGACTAAGTTTCAGAGTTTAGAAATGTCAAACACCTTAATTGGTAGTGCTATAAGCAATAAGGAATTGGGAAACAGAGGAGCGTGCGTCAATGGCAATCAAAGCTTTCGTCACTGGAGGAACAGGGTTTATCGGTGCTCATGTTGTGCGATCGCTACTTGAAGCAGGATACTCCGTGCGAGCTCTGGTGCGCCCTACTAGCCAACTCGATAACCTCCAGGGTCTAGATATAGAAGTCGTTATCGGTGACTTAAACGATCCAGGTTTGTCCCAACTGATGCAGGGATGTCAGGTATTATTTCATGTCGCTGCCCATTATTCCCTGTGGCAAGCGGATCGAGATTTACTCTATCGTAACAATGTCGAGGGAACCCGTAATGTGCTACAAAGTGCTGGTAAAGCTGGGATTGAACGCACTGTTTACACCAGTTCAGTAGCGGCTATTGGTGTGGGTAAACCTGGGGAAATTGTGGATGAAACCCATCAGAGTCCTGTAGAGAAATTGGTGGGTGACTATAAAAAATCTAAGTTTTTTGCTGAACGGGAAGCGATCAAGGCAGCTGAATCTGGTCAAGATGTGGTGATTGTTAATCCTAGCGCTCCCATTGGTCCAATGGATATTAAGCCAACTCCTACCGGAGAAATCATTGTGCGCTTCTTACAGCAGAAAATGCCGTTTTATTTGGATACGGGATTAAATTTTATTGATGTGCGGGATGTGGCTCAGGGTCACCTGTTGGCGTTAGACCGGGGGAAAAAAGGCGATCGCTATATTTTAGGTAACCAAAATCTATCCTTCAAATCGTTATTGGAGCAACTTGGGGAAATTACTGGATTGAGTGCGCCTCAAAAAACTGTTCCGGTCTGGCTACCGTTGAGTATGGCTTGGATTGATGAGTGCGTGTTAACTGCTTTCGGCAAAACCCCTTCTATTCCGCTCAATGGGGTGCGGATGGCACAACACCCGATGTATTACGATGCCTCGAAAGCGGTGAGAGAGTTAGGGTTACCCCAATCTTCGATTAGGAAAGCCCTCAAGGATGCTGTTGATTGGTTGAGGTAAGGGAACAGGCAAGAGGCAAGAGGCAAGAGGCACCCACCCCTAACCCCAGGAGGGGAAGGCAAGAGGCAAGAGGAAACTGACAACTGCGGTAAAGTCTAGGATTTAAAGCAATTCACCAACAGTATTATTAATTTATCGGCGAGGCTGATCATAGTTAAAGCTGTGGGGTAATTATGATTACCCTCAATGATTAGCGTTGCTTAATAATGGAATGATTTTAAGAGTGAGGTGGAATAGGCATCTTGCCTGTTCGGGGATCTTTTGGGGCGGGCAGGATGCCCACTCTACTCCTATTCATTCAAAAACTGACGCAACGCCTGAATTCAATGGTGTGAGGAGAATTATGGCAATTCAATTACAACAAGCTCTTGATGTCGGAAAGTATATTGTTACCCAGCGTCTTTTGGGTCGTAAACGCTTTCCCTTGGTGCTGATGTTGGAACCTCTGTTCCGCTGTAATCTAGCTTGTTCTGGTTGTGGCAAAATCCAGCATCCTACGGAAATACTCAAGCGCCAGCTGACTCCAGAAGAGTGCTTTGCTGCGGTGAAAGAGTGTGGTGTTCCTGTGGTTTCTATTCCGGGGGGAGAACCTCTGCTTCATCCACAAATTGACGAAATTGTCAAGGGGTTGGTGGCATGGCGAAAGTATGTCTATCTCTGTACCAATGGGTTGTTGTTAGAAAAGTGTCTGGATAAGTTCCAACCTTCCCCTTACCTGACTTTCAGCGTTCACTTGGATGGCTTACGGAAACGGCATGATCAGTGTGTGGACCGTCAGGGGGTATTTGATAAGGTGGTGCAGGCAATTCGAGCGGCTAAAGCTAGGGGATTTCGTGTGACTACTAACACGACGGTGTTTGAGGGAACTGATCCTAAGGAAATCCAGGAGTTCTTTGATTTCTTGGCCATGTTAGGTATTGATGGCATGATGGTTTCTCCTGGATATAGTTATGAATGGGCACCAGATCAGGAGCATTTCCTGAAGCGGGAACAGACTAAGGCGATGTTCCGGGAAATTTTAGCGCCTTTGAAGGCTGGGAAGAAAACCTGGAATTTTAACCATAATCCTTTATTTTTGGATTTCCTGATCGGGGAGAAAGATTACGAGTGTAGCCCTTGGGGAAGTCCTAGTTACAGTGTTTTGGGGTGGCAAAAGCCTTGCTATTTGTTAAATGAAGGGCATTATTCCACTTTTAAGGAATTGCTGGAGGAAACGAATTGGGATCAGTATGGTCGCGCTAGTGGTAATCCTAAGTGTGCCGATTGTATGGTCCATTGTGGGTATGAGCCTACGGCGGCTATGGATGCGTTTCAGCCCCAGAATATGGTTCGTGCTATGGGCAGTGTGTTAGGAGGGGTTTAAACCTGACCAATTTCCCAGACCATAAAGCTGGCGCTAGTTCCTAGGTCTAAGTGGTGATGGATTGCTAAGCCTGGCAGGATCGGCAAGGTCAACTTGAGCACAATACACACAATACAATAAAAGCGATCGCATTAATCTGAGGCGCACGAATAAATGCGATCGCATTAATCTTAGCTCTTGATTAAATTGACATTGAAATCAACTTCAAGGTCATTATTGAATTGGGAATGAATTGGTTTTACTAAAACCCCATTATCTGCTGCCCCTTATCTAATCACAAAAATTAAAATTTAAATCCTAATAAATTCCAATAATTTAGGAGCCAGATAAATAGCCATGCCGCTAGCATACTCAAACAATAATACCCTCGTCTGATCCAAGACCAATTTTTGTCTCTCCAAGCCAGTAAACCAATAATCGATACTACAGTAGTCAAGCCTGTGGTGACAATGGGTAGATAAAGTAACGCAATCATCACAGGGGGGATTCCGAAGAAAAATTCCCAGAAATCTATTATACTAATAGCTATCCCCATCCCGCTGAAAAAGCATAAATTCAAGATACTAATCAGACCAATGATCAACTCCACCAGACGAGTATGTCGTGAAACTAGAGATAAGCTTTGATTTTTGCGGCTAATTAATGGTCTAATTAGCCAAACCAAACATCCCCATAGGAAGATTAGCACACAAAATCCTACCAGTCCAACCTGTAAAACAAGAGTTTCGTACCAGGCTAACTTTTCATAGGTTAAATGGACATGACTACTCAAAGACATAGCAGTAATTTTACCCTGACTATCTTTCCGAAAACTTATATACATATTGCTGTCAGGATAGCGAAATAGGAGTGGCTCAAATTCCTCCCATTTACTTCCTCCTGGAAATACAGTTAAGGTGCGGTATGGATTAGTTTTAATAGTAAATAATCGTCCAGATTCCAGCAAAACCATGGCTAGTTTAACCAGGGAGTTTCGAGGATATCGAATGAAGCGATAGCCGCCATTAATTTGTTGATATTGCTGTTGATATTGCTGTTTATAATGCTGGGTACTATTAGCTTGAGGGCTAGCTTTAGAGCTAGCTTCAGGGATAGGTTTAATAATCGTTTCAGTAGGTGAGGTAATGGTCTACTGTACAGGATAATAACGATCTAAAAACTGTTCAACCAAGTCGTCTCGCAAATTCTCATTAAGACTGTTACGATTGTAAGCAATATAGAAACCTAACTTTTGTTCTGGGATTAAAAACACCAGATTAGTATACCCTGACATGCTACCGCCATGCTCAATTATCCGTTGATTATTCACAAAGCGCTCAAAAAAACCATAAGTAGATCCTGCCGATTGAGGAATGTTCGGAAAATTAGTATAGTGTTGGTGGTGCATATCCTTTACTGTAGTATCATTCAGGA
>NZ_JAAHHE010000001.1:0-96690 GCF_010692525.1 Moorena sp. SIO3B2 | reverse complement strand
CAAGGAACCTAACAAAACAGCTGAAATTACTAAGGGTAGTTCTTCTGTGAAAATTGAGGGTAAACCAGTGGCGCGCATTGGTGACCCAGTTAAGACCTGTAGTGAATTACCCCCTCCCCACGGCACAGTATCCCCTGGGCCTGGTAAGCCGACGAAGGTATTTATTGGCGGTTGATAAGGAGATGTAACCATGACGACTACTGATTTTCTCGGAGTGGGATGGAATTTCCCCGTAGTACTCGACGAAAATAAACAAATCGAAATGGCCCAATATGAGGATAGTGTCCGCCAGTCGATTTGGATGATTCTGAGTACTTCTCCAGGAGAACGACTGATGCGCCCGGATTTTGGCTGCGGTATTCATGATTTAGTATTTGCCAGCAACAGCGCTGGGACAGCTGGACAATTAACAGTGGAGGTACGCCGAGCCTTGACCCAGTGGGAACCGCGCATTGAAGTTCTAGATGTAGGTGTCTACCCGGATGAGACCCAATTTAATCGTCTCCTGATAGAAATTAACTACCAAGTGCGCCGTACTAATAATCGCTTTAATTTAGTTTATCCATTCTATTTAGATTATTAATTTGGAGTGTGGGGTGTGGGGTGTAGGGTGTGGGGTGTGGGGTGTGGGGTGTGGGGTGTGGGGTGTGGGGTGTGCCACAGAATGCGATCGCATTCAAATTAATCACTCGGTTAATCTTCGGGTGGGCAGTGCCACAAAACGCGATCGCATTCAAATTAATCAGTCTCAAGCACTGCCCACCCTACATCTAGATCAACTTGTGATTAATCAAATGGTGGGGTGTGCCACAGAATGCGATCGCAACCAAATTAATCACTCGGTTAATTTTCGGGTGGGCAGTGCCACAAAACGCGATCGCATTCAAATTAATCAGTCTCAAGCACTGCCCACCCTACATCTAGATCAACTTGTGATTAATCAAATGGTGGGGTGTGCCACAGAATGCGATCGCAACCAAATTAATCTTCGGGTGGGCAGTGCCACAAAACGCGATCGCATTCAAATTAATGCCATGATGCACTGCCCACCCTACATCTGTTCCCTAGGTGGGCAGTGCCAACAAATGCGATCGCAATCAAATTAATGCCATGATGCACTGCCCACCCTACATCTACTGTTCCCTGTTCCCTGTTCCCTGTTCCCTACTCCCTACTCCCTACTCCCTACTCCCTAATTTCTTATGCAAGCTCCAAAGATTGATCAACGTAGCTATGAAGACATCGTTACCTATACGGAGGCGTGCGCTAAGGCGTTCACAGACTGGCGTCCTTTGGCAGATAACAAGCCGGATGGTGGTCGGTCACTAATTCGTATTTTTGGTCATCTGGCAACGATTGTCAGCGATCGCATCAATCAAGTCCCGGATAAAAACTTCCTCGCCTTTCTGGATTTGATTGGCACTAGCATTGGACCACCTAGACCAGCGCGAGTACCCTTGACCTTTTATTTGGCAACTGGTAGCACAGAAGCCTTGGTTCCTGCTCAGACGGAGGTGGCAGCACCGCCCACAGAAGGAGAGGAAGAAGAGGTCATTTTCGAGACCGAGCGTGATTTAGCCTTGACCAATGTGCAGCTGCAAGCAGTGTTTGTGCGGGAACCAGAACAAGACCGCTATAGCGATCGCACTCAGCAAGCAACGGGTCAAGAAGATGCTGCTTTTCTAACCTTTGCAGGGGATCAGCCCATCGAACATTCCCTCTATTTGGCTTGTGACGAGCTGCTCACCTTACCTGAATCGAAAACTCTCACCCTAACCATTGACTCTCCTAATGCAGTTGGGTTAGCAGCAGTACCAATCACTTGGTCTTACTGGAATGGTGAGGTTTGGAAACCAATACTAGGAATTATTGAGGGCTTAGAGGTTGAAATTGGCTATGGTGAAGTTATCGTCCAACCTGGAAAGGCGATAGATTACCAAGGTCGAGAGATTAATCTCCTTGAAAAATATGACCTTGACCTGAGCAGCAACACCAATCAAACTAGGCTAGTAGTAATTTCCTACAGTGACTCAGAACCAGTGGTGGAACTGATTGCTGAGACCGATACTAGCAAACCAGCGAATAGTCATATCCGTTTGGCCCGTCTAGACATTGACGACCAGAACCAAATTAGCAAGTCCTTCCCAAGCTTGACTAATTCAGGTGACAGTGAGTGGGAAGTGTCCATTGAGAATCTGCCAGTCCCCAGTCAGGAGAGTATTAATGGGATCAATGCTGCCTGGCTTAAAGCTCAGCTTACCAATACTCCTTTACCTCCACCTCAGTTATTGCCACAGATCAATCACATTAGTGCCAGTGTGCAGATTAATGGCAGTGATGTAGCACCAGAGTTGTGCTTTTTCGATACCGATGAACTGGATCTGAGCAAAGATTTCTATCCCTTTGGTGAGGAACCTGGTTTCAACGATACCTTTTATCTGGCTAGTCAGGAGGTTTTATCCAAACCTGGAGCTGAAGTTACCGTTGATTTGGTTTTAAGTAGTGATGCTCCACCGGTTAATACCACTGGGGGTGTGGAAGTCCGCTGGGAAGTCTGGAATGGTAGTACTTGGGAGATAGTTAAACATAATAGTTCTGGTCTGTCTGCTGCCAACTTCACGATTGGCGGTGCATTTACTTTCACCCTCCCTGACCAGATGGGACCCCAGCCAGTAAATGGGGAAAGTAATTATTGGCTTCGTGCTCGGATTATCACGGGTAATTATGGTACTGAGGAAGCTACCGCAGAAGAAACCAGTACCACACTCCAGCCATCTCGTGCCATTAGCACCACACTCACTCAAGCTGTCAGCAGTGGAGCCAATACCCTACAGGTCAGTAGCGCTAGTGGCTTTCAAGATAATGACTCTATTCTGATTGGGGCAGACACTAGTCAACCGGAATATGCGCAAATTAGTAGTATTAGCTC
Organism: Moorena sp. SIO3B2; assembly: GCF_010692525.1. NCBI lineage: Bacteria > Bacillati > Cyanobacteriota > Cyanophyceae > Coleofasciculales > Coleofasciculaceae > Moorena > Moorena sp. SIO3B2. The sequence goes on along the minus strand of NZ_JAAHHE010000001.1, from coordinate 93,761 downwards.
TAATACCCTAACTCTGACCAATACTATCTATTCCGACCATGCCAGTGGAGCAACGGTGGAACTTTTTGAACAAGAGGTCAGCAGTGGTATCAACACCATCATTCCTGAACTACTGCTGACTTTTTCAGCTGGTCACCCACCAGGAGGTATTGACTCAAACTATTACTCTGACTAATTTGTCAGTTTTACTGAGATCTAGTCTACCGTACTTTTAAAAGAGCCGCACCCAAATGATTTAGAATAGCTGTAGTTATGCACTAAATACATATTCTTATTAAGCTAGATCTTTCCGGACAATTTAGTTCTTTTTTGTAATAACTTTTTTAAATAAAAATCTGCGGAAACTTAACTAATGTTTATCTCAGACCTGATCAGGATTTAAGGATGATTTTCCCCAGAGGTATAATCCTTAAATTGCGTTTAGTCAACAATTGTCGATGAATCAAATCAGTGTTTATCATAAAACAGCGAATAAGTCAAAAAAATTTTGCCAAATCCAAGCAAGATTGATCAACCAATCAATTACAGTAAACAGATCACCTACTCAGCTGTTGACAACACTTCATTAAGAACCTGATTCTACTGTTTAGCAATGACGTCAGGACTAATATTCTCTAGTCAATACTAGGCTTCGGGCGTTGCTTAATAATGGAATGATTTGAAGCGTAGGTGCGCTTTCCGCATCTAATTATTAAATTCGCCACGGGTCGCACCTGTAGAATGGGCATCAGGCGTGGAACTGGCATCTTGCCAGTTTCAATAGATTTTCCGGCGGGCAGGATGCCCACTCTACTCCTATTCATTACTTGACTGACGGAACGCCAGACTTCGCCGTAAGATGACAGATGCAGATGGGGAGATGGCCATCTGAAATTGATCTGTAGCCGTGTGAGCCGTAAGAATTGGGATTAGATCACCATGATATTGACAATTAGCCCAAATTCTAATATAGAGTTGTCCCTTGTACTCAAGTCAATTGACCAATGAAGGCAGCAGCTTAATTTGGATGCCACAAAGCGCTAAAATAAGCCAGTGACCCTCCCTGTCCTATTCATAGGATTCGGAGAATCCAGCTTTTAATTGATACAATGCCCAAGACTTACACCGTCGAATTTAATCACGAAGGCAACACATACACTATAGAGGTGCCAGAGGATCAAAAAATTCTTGAAGCTGCCTATGGGGCGGGGATAGATTTACCCAGTTCCTGCACGGCTGGAGTCTGTACCACTTGCGCTGCCAAACGAGTAGCAGAAGGCAGTGTAGACCAAACCGATGGTATGGGTTTAGGGCCAGAACTCCAAGCAGAAGGCTATGTGCTGCTGTGTGTAGCTTATCCCCGCTCTAACCTGAAATTTGACACCTCAAAAGAAGATGAAGTGTATGACCGGCAGTTTGGTCAGCCTTCATAAGGTCTATGCTGCTATATAATCAAATACCATTAGCCTAATAGCTAGACTGAATGGTTAGCTTCATCCGCGCTTATGCCCCACGTCCGCACCGTTCGCGTAGCGGCTCCCTAGGAGCAAGGTTGGCGTGGGATGAATGGCGGAAACGAACTTTGATACTTTGTTACCGTCTATGATGAAAATAGTAGGGTAGTCAAATTAAGAGCTAACCGCCACCTACTAACTGAAAAATAGAACGAGTTGTATTGTTCCGGTGCGGAGGGGCATCCCGTGTCGTCAATAAAGCTTGCCGAGCATCCGAACCGTTGGGTGGAGTTGGCAAGAAGCCCACACTGTAATCTCTGATTCAGTGTGGGAGTATGTCACATAGATTAGGATAGCCAGATTATCCTAATTAGAATTAGGGAGAAAACAATGACAACCCATTTCATTACTGCAGAAATTGACCTCCAAGAGTCCCCTAAGGAACTGCACCAAGCCATTGAAGCAGAACTACAAGAACGGGGAGAACCCCTGCGCTGGGCGGTTACTCATGTAGACCCTGAGCAGGAGAAAGCTACGGTAGAAGCTATTGTAACTAAATCAGTCAATAGTAAGTGAATCAGCGTCCCTATACCGTTGTTTTAATCATTCCTACTGGTGTAGGAGCGTCGATTGGTGGCTATGCCGGGGATGCCTTGCCAGTAGCTAGAGCGATCGCACAAGTTTGCGATCGCTTAATCACCCATCCCAATGTCCTCAATGGTGCCCAGTTGTACTGGAACTTACCCAACGCCTTCTATGTAGAAGGCTATGGCCTTGACAAATTTGCCGCTGGATCCTGGGGATTACGCCCTGTACATCAGAACCGGGTGGGATTACTCCTGGATCAGGGGATTGAACCGGAATTACGTTTGAGACACCTACAAGCAGCAGATGCCACCAGAGCTACCCTAGGACTGAATCTAACCGACTACGTAGTTACAGATGCTCCCTTAAATGTAGAACTGCGCACAGCAGCATCTGGAGCCAGTTGGGGAACAATTGGAAATCCCGATAGTTTATTGCGAGCAGCCCAAGTCCTGATTGAGCAAGCTGGAGCAGATGCGATCGCAGTAGTAGTGCGTTTTCCCGATGACTTTGATAGTGAAGCATTGCAAGATTACCGTCATGGTCGAGGCGTAGACCCCCTGGCTGGTGCTGAAGCCATTATCAGTCACTTGATTGTTCGTACCTTTCAAATTCCCTGTGCTCATGCACCAGCATTGATGCCTTTACCCATCGATCCTAAATTGTCACCTCGTTCAGCAGCAGAGGAATTGGGCTATACCTTCTTACCCTGTGTTTTAGTAGGATTGAGTCGCGCTCCCCAATTTGTGGTCAACCAAAAAAATTCCCCCTCCTCCCTTGCTAATCCAGATTCTCAAACGATTTCCTCAAAACCAGGGGACATTTGGGCTGATGATGTAGATGCCATTGTCATACCAGCAACCGCCTGTGGTGGTAGTGCAATGTTAAGCTTTAGCCAGTTGCAAACCCAGATCATTGCCGTTGAAGAAAACCAAACTACCATGGAAGTACCTCCAGAACCTTTGGGAATTAAAGCAATACGAGTAAACTCATATTTAGAGGCTCTAGGCTTGCTGGTTACCCATCGTGCTGGGATCAGTCCTAACGCTCTGAGTCCATCCCTATCATCAAAAAATTGGGTCTGAAACCCCGTTCTTCTAGGGCGGCTTTGTGTTAGAATTATGTAGACGCAGTGACCTGAAAAGAAAAGGTGAAAATCCCAGTAGTGGGACGCTTTGGTTAAATGGTAGTTACCCGAAATGGGTGCTCGGTCAAAGACTCCAATCCCAGCCCTCTACAAGCAGAAGTCTTTTTGGTGAGCGAATCAAATCAAAACTTTTAAAGTAGACTCAATGGCAATAAGCTGGAGAGAGTAGAGGCAATTGGCACCGCCAAGTGGACTGCCGATTTCTTGGTACTACGGTACGGGAAGTCGATGTGGTTGTTACGAGCAATGCCCTTGGGTATCTCCTCTAAAGAATCCTCGCACCAAAAGGCCGGGGAGTGTCAACTCTGCGTCGCTTACATTTTTCCTAGTGACAAAACAAATTCCCGATAATCCCGAACTTGAACCCCTAACCCGCATCCAAGTACTAGTGGCAATGGGTATAACTGCCGTAGTGTTACTAATCTTTGCCAAGCTATGGCTGCAACTAGGTAAGCTGAGTCTCCTGCCCATCAAATTTACCCCCAATGCCCTACTTATAGGACTAGGCATGGGGTTGGGAATTACTGGAGCCAGTGGCTTAGTGTATCGTCTTTGGCCAGCTTATCGCCAGAGTGCAGAAGTATACCTAAAGTTAATTCTCAAGCCCCTAATCATACCAGATTTAATGTGGCTAGGACTGTTGCCCGGTATGAGTGAAGAATTACTGTTTCGGGGTGTGATGTTGCCAGCAGTAGGGTTAAATGCTATCGGTATCATAGCCTCCAGTATGCTATTTGGGATTTTGCATCTAAGCGGTATCCAACAATGGCCCTATGTAGTTTGGGCAACCCTTGTTGGTTTGCTTCTGGGGTATAGTGCGGTAGCAACAGACAATTTACTCGTACCAATAGTAGCTCATATCGTCACCAACTTTGTGTCTAGTTTGGTATGGAAATTGGGTAATTTAGAAAATACAACATAGACTAGAAAAGACTATTAAATTTAATTAAAAATCCCAAATATAAAATTAAAAATCAAATAAAAATTAACAACTAAATAAAAATTAAATAATAATCTTTAATCAATTGTGATAATTTTTATGCCCGACTCCCGACTCCCGACTCCCGACTCCCTTTGCTAAATAACAAATGAACTACCCCGTCCTGGTCGTTCGCGTAGCGTGGCCTACGGCCAGGACAGGGTGTCAGCAGACCCGTCCTTAGAACGTGATTTTTGACGCTTCATCTTTCCTAGTTGCCTCATCGATCCAGTATGCTTACTGGTCTTTGAGGTAGAGCTAGAAAATCCACGTTTATCGAGGTCAGTCCCGTACCCCGGCTGTTTTCCTAGGGCTGCATTGAACATTACCATTGTGCTTGTCTTGTCTCTATCAAGTTCAAAGCCGCAAGCATCACAGACATGGTATCTATTCGACAGTTCAGCCCAATTCTTGTGAACCTTTCCACATTCTGGACAACGCTGAGATGGCTTTAATTGTCTAGTCGGTAGTTGAAGGACAATTCCGCCTTTGAGTTCAATTTTGTAGGTGAGCATTTTATTAAGAGTGCCAAATCCTACGTCTAAAATAGCCTTGTTCAATCCAGCTTTTTGTTTTTTCCTTTTTGACCCTTTCTTAGCTTTTCGGGTCATTCCTTTTGTGTTTAGCTTCTCAGTTACGCCGATGTCATAACGACTAGATAAATCTGACGTAACCTTGCGATGCAGCGCGGTCTTGGGGGTTTCCCCCATGAGCGACTGCATCAAGACGTGTTGCCAATCTCTACGTGCGTTAGCCGCTTTTCTATTCAATTGGGATTCCTTTTTGTTGGCTTTTTTCCAACGCTTAGACGCCTTAATCCCTTTCTTGAAATTAGGAGCCTGCTTCCTACGCTTTTCCTTGCCAGCAGCTTTTACCTTAGGTTCTAGAGTCTTTGTAAAACGCCGGTTAGCTATTTCCTCAAACTCGCTGCCATTGAAGGCTGTAATCGCAGTCTCAGTACCTAGGTCGTACGCTACGATTTTCTCGTATTTTAAGTCAGATTCTGAGCCATATTTAGGATCAGGAGTTTCTGTCTTAACAGTTATTGAAGCATACCAAGCATTTATACTGGGCTTGTAAGTAATTGTCAGAGTCGTTGGTGTCCCCCAAGACTTGGCTTGACCACGCATCTTTATAGTGAGTCCGAGGTCATTTAGCGTCAAGGTTCCATCTTTTCCGTTAGTGTCAGTCTTCCAACCAGCCTTGCTAGGGTAAGTCCATCCGGAGTATTTGCGAATTGGCTTATATTTTGGAATTCCACCTAACCCTTGAAAGAACCGATTATATGCAAGGTCTACTCTCTTCAGAGTAGCCTGCAAAGAAGTGCTATACAACTCCTTGTATTCCGGCCAGCATTTCTTGAAATCGGGTAAACAATTTTGTTGGTCAAGGTATCCTATAGATTTTTTATTTGCTTTCCACTCATAACGGCGATCAGCTATCCCAGCGTTGTAGAGTAACTGGTGAAGTTTTCTTGCATAAAACATCTTTGATGTAGCTGTTTTGTTGGGATATAGACGGAATGTCTGCCTGAGAATCGCCATGAGTGGAATCACATCATTGAATTCTGTGCTCTTTATTTGCTATACTATTAGTATAGTTGATGGTAAATAGAAAGGTCAAGCACAAAAAGGAAAAATCCTCAGAAAAGAATGAGAGGAGCACCTGCTCATTATGACGAGATAAAAAGACAGCACGGAATCTGGCTTACAGACACTACTTGGAAATGGTTACAGCTAGCAGCTAAAGACTCTGGGGTAAGCGTTGGAGAATATATAGAGAGCTGGGTCAGGAAGCAGGTTTATAGTATTTGTTCGCGTAGCGTGGCCGTAGGCCAAGGGGCTATCCATCCCAGAGACGAAACCTTAGGATAGTGGAGCCTTTATGGTTGGTCGGCTATGTATAAAAGGGTTAAAACTTTTTGATTAAGGCTCCACTATCCTTACGGTAACTTCAATACCTGAACCTTCGCGTAGCGTGGCCGTAGGCCAGGTGGGGGAATTTCGCCCCCTCAAACTCTCCCTATTTTGTTAAAAATTGATTAATGCGATCGCTTCGACTAGAATCCGATGTTCTTGGACTTGAATCCGGGCATGGAGGGTTTCTGGGGTATCATCGGGTAGCACCGGAACAGCTGCCTGGAAAAGGATGGGACCACTGTCAACATCTAGACTGACCACGTGAACCGTACACCCTGTAATTTTTACCCCAGCCTCAAGGGCTTGTTCCACCGCCCGCACGCCTTTGAAACTAGGTAATAAGCTGGGATGGATATTGAGAATCCGATTAGGAAAAGCGTCTAGGAGTACCTGTGTCACCACTCGCATCCAACCAGCCATCACGACCCACTCCACCTCATACTCTTGTAAAGTTTGGACAATTTGTTGATCGAAATCTTCCCGTTTTTTGATCCGGTGATTATGTAGGACTGCTGGAATGCCGTATTTTTCCGCTCTAGCTAACGCTTTAATGCCTGGGTTATTGTAAATGAGCACGCTGATTTGGGCATTGAGTTGGCCGTTTGCGATCGCACTAGCTATCGCTTCAAAGTTACTGCCACTTCCGGAAGCCATCACTCCCAGTTTCAGAGGGGAAGTAGTCGGTAAGGAGTCTACACTCTTTTGGAGAGAAATGCTAGGGGAAATCAAGCTGGGGCTGGAATCTGGAGAAGTGAGATTGGCAGTCATATCGGGAAATGCGATCGCACAGTCATAAGCATTACCTATACATACTCATTTTATAGCTTGGCATGTTGATCGAAATGATTGTCTGTAACCTTCCTACCCTTATGTTCCTTTTAAATGTAGGCTGTTATAAGTAATTTTGCTTAGGAATTTTCCAATTTTGTCTGAGTAAGGCTTTTATAATTTAGATCCTGATTTGCGAGTATAAATTCCTATTAGCTTGGGGTAGCCAAAACCGATGCTAGGAAAAGATTTAAGGATTATCCTCACTCTGGCAGCCCAAACCTAATAAAAATCGAAATTTATCATGGATATGCGGATTTGGAATGATATGATCGCGGTGCAATTAAGAGTAGGATAAAAGGCGATATGATGAGGCAAGCACCTGTTTCTCCTGTGGTGCTAGTTATCTTAGACGGTTGGGGTTACCGCGAAGTAACTGATGCCAATGGGATAGCCCTAGCAAACACCCCTGTAATGGACAGCCTCTGGGCTGCCTATCCGAGTACATTAATTCGCACCTCTGGAAAGGACGTGGGACTCCCAGAGGGTCAAATGGGCAATTCGGAAGTGGGGCACTTGAATATAGGTGCTGGGCGTGTGGTGCCTCAAGAACTTGTGCGCATCTCTGATGCGGTGGAAAATGGCACTTTAAACGATAACCAAGCTCTTGTGCAAGTATGCCGAGAGGTTAAATCTCGGGGTGGGAAGATGCACATCGTGGGTTTGTGTTCTGAGGGTGGGGTGCATTCCCATCTCAATCACCTCCTGGGATTGCTAGCGCTAGCCAAAGCCCAAAATCTATCTGAGGTCTATATCCACGCGATTACCGATGGTCGTGATACTAAACCGACCGAGGGGATTGAAGCAATTCAAAAAATTCAAGATTATATTGATCAAGTTGGCATTGGATGCATAGCCACTATTAGTGGTCGCTACTACGCCATGGATCGAGACCGACGCTGGGAAAGGATTTCAAAAGCCTATGAAGTCATCACTCAGGATGGTCCTGGAAATGCTATCTCAGCAGCAGAATTCCTCAAGGAGTCTTATGAGTCAGACATTACTGACGAGTTTATCTTGCCCACACGGCTTACTCCTGGAGCTGTGACAGCAGGAGATGGAGTAATTTTCTTTAACTTCCGTCCAGACAGAGCCCGACAGCTTACCCAAGCCTTGGTGGATCCTAACTTTGATGGCTTTGAACGGGAACAGATCAAACCCCTAACCTTTGCCACCTTTACCCAGTATGACCCCAATTTTCCGGTATTGGTGGCCTTTGAACCTCAGAACTTGACTAATATTCTGGGGGAAGTTATTGCCCAGCATGGGTTGCGCCAATTCCGAACTGCGGAAACAGAAAAATACGCCCACGTCACTTACTTTTTTAATGGTGGTCTAGAAGTTCCCTTCGAGGGTGAAGACCGGGAATTGGTGCAAAGTCCGATGGTAGCAACCTATGATAAAGCACCAGCCATGTCAGCTAAGGAAGTGACCAATGAAGTGATCGCAGCCATCGAAAAACGCATTTACTCCCTGGTAGTGATTAACTATGCCAACACTGATATGGTGGGGCATACTGGCAATGTAGAAGCCTGCATAAAAGCAGTGGAAACCGTAGACCGCTGCCTAGGACGCTTAATTGATAGGATTATTAAAGTTGGTGGCACTACCCTGATTACTGCTGACCACGGCAACGCCGAGACTATGCGCGATGAGACAGGTAATCCTTGGACAGCTCACACGACCAACCCAGTACCCTTTATCCTAGTAGAAGGGGAAAAATTAAAAATCCCTGGACATGGAACAGAAGTTGCATTGCGCTGTGATGGATGTCTGGCAGATATTGCCCCGACCATCTTGGAAATCTTGCAACTCCCCCAGCCAAAAGAAATGACTGGGCGTTCTATGATCCAACCCGCTGAGTTGGAAGTCCGTAATAACCGGACACCCGTGCGAGTTTCTCTATAAAACTTCAAGTTGAGAACCCCTTTGTTTTAACCGAGGGAGAGTTCAAAACTTCTCAATGCCGTAATATTGTCAAAAGAATGGTTAATCAAATCCTGCAAATTATTTGGGTTTTATCTGGCTTGGGTCTGATTATTTTGGTTTTGCTCCATAGTCCCAAGGGAGATGGCCTTGGCGGTATCGGTGGTCAAGCTCAGCTGTTTACCAGCACCAAGAGTGCTGAAAAAGCCCTGAACCGGGTGACCTGGATCTTGGCGATTACCTTTATGAGCTTGACAGTGATTTTAAGTGCAGGTTGGTTAAACCAGTAGTTGACACTCCCCGCTAATCGCGAGACGGGGATTCTTACTTCAACGAGGTTACTTGCTCAACCAGGCCGGAGCCAAGAAGAGTAGAGGTATCCTCTCCGTAAGCGTTCGGATCGTCATTCGCGTAGCGTGACCTACGGTCAATCCAAGTTCCGGTATGCCCTACCGTACTTAAGGCTCTTTTGAGGATATTGATTGCAGCATTGTGGTCTCGGTCCAACTGACAACCACACTTACAGACGTGAGTTCGAGTTGATAGTGACTTCTTGACCTCTTCGCCGCATTCAGAACAATTTTGGCGCTTTGTAAGCAGGGTTTACTGCAACAGTTATCCTGCCGAACTTAGTTCCAAAATGCTCTAACCATTTCCTAAATTGATACCAACCTGCATCATTAATAGATAAGCCGCGACAGTGGTTTTTAGCCAAGTTCTTAACCCTCAAGTCTTGCCTTCGGCACGCTTCGCGAACGTAGGCGATCAAGTCGTTAGACTGAATTACGCAGCTCGCCGGAGACGAAACCTTAGATAGGGTCGCCTTATTACAAAAGATTTAACCCTTTTATGCAAAGCCGATCACCCATAAAGGCTCCACTATCTTGCGGTAACTTCGTTCCCAGTCTCTTGGGGTGGACTTCAAGTTGCCTGCTTATTTTAAGGTGTGTCCTGCCTAGTCTGTTAATGGCTTTTCGACGGTTAGTAGAGCCTTTCTGTTTTCGGGATACCCGGCGTTGATAAAACTTTAACCGTTTCTCTCCCGTTCGGTAAAATCTAGGATTAGGTTCAGCATGACCGTCAGAATCCGTATAGAAATCCTTTAGTCCAACATCTAACCCGATTGTGTTTCCAGTCGGTTCCAGCTCTTCATTAATATCAACCTGAACGCAAAACTGGACATAGTAACCATCAGCCCGACGGACTATCCTAACCCGCTTGATTTGCTTCTTATCGAAGCGCCACAAATCCCATGTACCCTTGAGTTTAAGTTTCCCGATTCCCTTTTTGTCACTGAATATGATTCGGCAAAGCCGACGCTTCGCGAACGACTTTTTATCAGGGGATAACTTCCAACCTGACTGTTTATACTCGACCGAACGGCAATGTTTTTGAAATCGGGGAAATCCTTTTTTACCGGGTACCTTCTTTTTGCAGTTGTCAAAGAAGCGAGGGATTGATGACCGGAGATGAAACCTTAGAATAGTGGAGCCTTTATAGGCGATAGGCTATGCATAAAAGGGTTAAAACTCATGAAATAAGACGACCCTATTCTTACGGTAACTTCTAACCATGCTCGTTCAGCACGCTTACTGACGGGCAGTAGAGTTCAACTCATTAGCAAAAGGGAACTTTTTAGCAAGAACGGCACTATATTTGTTGAGGTCGTATTTTGAGACCCCTTTGTTGTCCATCCAGTAACGCAAACAACTGTTACGGATGAATTGAACCGTTCTGATCGCCTCGTCTATAGCAGAATATTGATGTTTTTTGCCCTATGCTTTGAACTCTAATATTATCATCAGTTTCGACCTATAACTGCTGATATTTTATTCTACAAGATTCATTATAAAATTCTGGAACTTCCCAAGATATTTTTCTCATGGCTAAAAGCGCGCTGTTCGCTTTCATCCCCGCTCTAAAGAGACGGGGTTTTCAGCGTTTAGATTTTTATAAAAACAATCAGCAGCTATGGATAGCCCTGTTTCTAGGGGGTGTCACTTGTCTGTTAGTGATGTTGATTCAGTCAAGCACCGCAGCTGGTTTATACCCAAAGTTTAACCAATTAACAGAAGCCTCCTCTGCTATCGTGGCTTCGATGCCAGTAACCTCACCTGCCCTACCAGCTTCTAAGCCTCACCCTCTACCAACTCCCCTTGCCCAGTGGCAAGACCCTACCGGCAGCGGTGATTATTTTTCTGAAATCAAGGGCACTCCCTTAGGTTATCTGATCTGGTCTCAGTTTCCCGTCAAGGTTTATGTGGAACACCCCCAAGCACCGGGTGTGGTTGATGCGAAGCACCAGCGCTTCCAACAATGGGTTGATGCGGTGCTAAAGGCGGTGGCAGAATGGGGCATTTATTTGCCCCTAGAACTAGTTGACCAGCAGGAATTAGCAGATATATCGATTTTGCGATCGCGCCCTCCTCTAAAAGTTTCCTTCAACCGTGAGACCGGAACCTTTGATTGGTCTCGCGCTCGCTCAGCCGTTACTAGCTATGAATTTTACCTGGCGCAATCCATCAGTGCACCAGAGCAAATATTAGATAATCTATTATTGCATAAGTTTACCATACTTCTCTCTCCTCAGCAATCCATTGACTACACCCTTGCCACTGCCCGTCACGAACTGGGTCATGCATTAGGTATTTGGGGTCATTCTCCTTTAGAAACTGATGCGCTGTACTTTTCCCAAGTTCGCAATCCCCCTAGAATTTCTGCTAGAGACATCAATACCCTCAAACGGATATACGAACAGCCAACTCGCTTGGGATGGCCTTTGGCCAAGGTAAAAGGTAAAAGGTAAAAGGCTTGCATCCATAGGACAAACTCCAGCTAATATCAAGTCAGGTTGAATACCCATAATTTAGAGGGAGGGTGGGAAGTGTGGGGAGGGTGGAAAGTGTGGGGAGATGGGTAGATGGGGGAGATTTTTATTAAGGGTAATTATCCCGACATGATATAAAACCAAAAATCAAGGTTTTTACTAAAAAGTTTTTAGGAATAGGTTTTTACTAATAGGAAAAATCGAACTTAGGATTACAGAACTTCAGATTTACACAGGTTGTACACGGAAAGGGTGCATAAGTCCTGAGCCAAATGAGAGTGCAAACAGATCCTTGTGACATCCTACTTTCGGCGAGTATTGGACAAGCTCGAAGCTAGTGGCTGTGAGCTTCAGTCGGTAGGAATACTTACCACTGTGCCAATAGCTAGAGCGATTGTCTGGTTTTAAGGGATTACACTATACTAGTAAGTCCTTAAGAAATGGCACAATAGTAGTTCGTATACTATGCTATAACACTCAGCTATGGGTATGACGTTTTCATAGCCATTGGCATCTGAGTCAGTTACTCAGCTTTACCAGAGTGCTCGTACCAAGTTGCAGCTTAAATCGTAACGAGAGGAAATAAGGACTTGGTTATTTCGCCATTGTCCGACAAGTAAATTGCACTTGAAAAACGCAACTTGGTCTTAGCTTTCAGCCCACTTGTCTGATTCATTAGTATCGGACATTTTTGTGGGTAAGATTTTTATTTTCGGTCGTCAGGTGTACATTTACTATTCGGCAAAATACCGTAACCATAAACTAATAGCCTGAATGTGTCAATCTAGCATCATGCAGACTACCGAAAAAACTCAACCGAAACTTCTCAAACTCAAAAAACGCCTTAGTGAAATTAACGACTTAGAAGCAGCCGCATCTTTGTTGTACTGGGATCAGGCCACCTATATGCCTCCCGGTGGTGCAGCTGCTAGGGGACGTCAGCTGGCTACTCTACAAAAAATTGCCCATAGTAAATTTACTGACCCAGCCATGGGCGAACTCCTGGAAGGGTTACGCCCCTATGAAGAAACTCTACCTTACTTTTCTGACGAAGCTAGCTTAATCCGCTGCACTAGAAAAAATTACCACAGAGCCGTGCAGGTGCCAGCGGAATTTATGGGAGAATTCTCTGAACATCGGACCCAAACGTACAGTGTTTGGGTAAAGGCAAGAGCCACCAACGACTTTGCAGCGGTGCGCCCTTACTTGGAAAAAACTCTTGACCTCAGCCGTGAAATGGCTGATTTTTTCCCAGGTTACGAACATATCGCTGACCCGTTAATTGACTTTGCTGACTATGGGATGAAAGTCTCTATTTTGCGGAGGCTTTTTTCTCAGTTGCGAGAGGAATTAGTGCCAATTGTCGAGGCTATTACTGCCCAAAGTCCCACCGATGACAACTGTTTACACCAAAGATATCCTGAAGAGCAACAGTTAGATTTGACTCTCAAGGTCATCAAGCAAATGGGATATGACTTTGAGCGGGGAAGGCAAGACCAAACCCATCACCCATTTATGATCAACTTCTCTACCGGTGATGTGCGCATTACGACCCGTGTTGATCAAGATGACCTGAGTCAGGCTCTATTTAGCAGCATCCACGAAATGGGTCATGGTCTTTATGAGCAAGGAATTAGACGAGATTTGGAAGGCACTCCTCTTGCCTGTGGGACATCCTCGGGGGTCCATGAGAGCCAGTCCCGACTTTGGGAAAATATTGTTGGGCGTAGTCGGGGCTTCTGGAAATTTTTCTATCCCCAAGTACAATCCTACTTCCCCTCTCAACTGGGTAATGTTTCCCTCGATGCCTTTTATCAGGCAATCAACAAGGTGCAGCGGTCTGTAATCCGCATGGATGCTGATGAAGTGACTTACAATCTCCACGTCATGATCCGCTTTGACTTAGAACTGATGATGCTTGAGGGTAGGCTACAGGTGAGGGATTTACCGGAAGCCTGGAATGAACGCTATCGTGAAGATTTAGGGGTTGTTCCCCAGAATGACAGTGACGGGGTGTTGCAAGATGTTCACTGGTACACTGGTCAGATTGGGGGAATGTTCCAATGCTACACCTTGGGTAACTTGATGAGCGCCCAGTTTTTTGAAGCCGCAGTAACGGAACAACCTGAAATTATACCAAAAATTGAGCAAGGAAACTTTAGTACGCTCCATAATTGGTTGAAGGACAACATTTACCAACACGGTTGCAAATACACAGCGGCTGAATTGATTAAGAGCGTCACTGGTACTGCTTTACGCATCGATCCATTCATTCGCTACATCCGGCAGAAGTATGGGCAGCTTTACATGCTTTAATATTTATTTATGCCAAGATAGTTGTTTTGCGAGAACGTTGTCCATATATCTAAAAGAATATCTATTCCTGATCGGTAGTGCGCGGGAATGACTATTCTTTAGAGGAATTTTTTATAGGGTTGTTGGTTTCAATATAGTGGACTTGTATTTGGGGAGTTTCAATGCTCAACCTAATTCAGGATGTTCTCGAAAGTGACGAAAAGAGCGATCTACGTCACTTTACCAGCCAGTTAAAAACTGCAGAACCCAGGTATTTACTGCGCAACGAAATTCTGGCTGCTTTTAATGAATACTGCACTAAGCACAAAAAATCCGAATACTTTTATCATTCTTCTCATTTAGGGAAGCTGATTTATTACACCCAGGAAATTATTCTGGAAGATGAAAGTCTATGCTTGATTATCCGACCAAAAATTGCGGCTAAAAGAGCTTTCCGTCTGTTTGAAGACTTGAGGGCGCAAGAGGTGACACCAGAGGAACTGCTGGATATAGGCGATCGCTTTGTCAATCGCTACAACCCCAAGGTCGGGGAGGTTCTCCAGCTGGATTTTCAGCCGTTTTATGACTACAGCCCACTCATTCGCGATCCCAAGAATATTGGCAAGGGAGTCCGCTTCCTAAACCGCTATCTCTCCAGTAAACTGTTTCAAGACCCTGAGCAGTGGTTGGAGTCGTTGTACGGTTTCTTGAAAGTGCGTCATTTCCATGGAAACCAGCTCCTGATTAACGAGCGCATTCACAATCACCAGCAACTGTCAGAGCAGGTGAAGTTGGCTTTGGAATTTGTAAGCGATCGCCCAGACAGCGAATCCTATGATAAATTCCGCTTTAAGCTGCAAGAGATGGGTTTTGAACCAGGCTGGGGAAACACTGCTAGTCGAGTGCGGGAAACCTTGGCAATGCTGGATGAATTGATTGATGAACCCGATGATAGGGCATTGGAACAGTTCCTCTCCCGCATCCCAATGATTTTCCGGATTGTCCTGGTATCGGTTCACGGCTGGTTTGGACAAGAAGGGGTATTAGGGCGTCCAGATACAGGGGGTCAAGTGGTATATGTCCTTGACCAAGCCAAGAGTTTAGAAAAGCAGTTGCAAGAAAACCTGACTCTGGCGGGATTAAACATTCAGCCTAAGGTGATCATTCTCACCCGCTTAATCCCCAACAATGATGGAACTCGGTGTAATGAACGGTTAGAGAAAATTAAGGGTACAGAAAATGCCTGGATTTTACGGGTACCGTTTCGAGAGTTCAATCCCAAAGTTACCCAGGATTGGATTTCTCGGTTTGAGATTTGGCCGTACCTAGAAACCTACGCCATCGATGCCGAAAAGGAACTGCTAGCAGAATTCCAAGGTCGTCCTGACCTGATTGTAGGAAACTATTCCGATGGCAATCTAGTAGCCTTCCTGCTGGCGCGACGGTTGAAAGTTACCCAGTGCAATATTGCCCATGCCCTAGAAAAGTCCAAATACCTGTTTAGTAACCTGTACTGGCAAGACTCAGAACAGCAGTACCACTTCTCCCTGCAATTTACTGCTGATTTAATTGCCATGAATGCGGCTAATTTTATTATCAGCAGTACCTATCAGGAGATTGTGGGTACTGCTGATAGTGTGGGTCAGTATGAGTCTTACCAGAATTTCACTATGCCAGACCTGTATCATGTGATTAATGGCATTGAGTTATTCTCTCCGAAGTTTAATGTAGTACCACCGGGGGTAAATGAAACCGTCTTCTTCCCCTACACCCGCACTCAAGGGCGAGTAGCTAGTGATATTAAGCGGTTGGATGAATTCTTGTTTACCCTAGACGACGAGGCCCAGGTCTTTGGCAAACTGGATTATCCTAACAAGCGCCCGATTTTTTCCATGGCTCGTCTTGACCGAATTAAGAACCTGACTGGATTAGCGGAGTGCTTTGGTAAGAGTCGAAAGTTGCAGGAACGCTGTAACTTGATTTTAATTGCGGGTAACTTGCGCACTGAAGACTCCAGCGACAGCGAAGAAAAGGCAGAAATTATCAAGCTTTACCAGATTATTGAGGAGTATAATCTCTACGGCAAGATCCGCTGGTTAGGGGTGCGCTTGTCAAAGAGTGACTCTGGTGAAGTGTATCGGGTGATTGCTGACCGTCATGGTATTTTTGTGCAGCCAGCGCTATTTGAAGCCTTTGGTCTAACAATTTTGGAATCCATGATTTCTGGTTTGCCAACCTTTGGTACCCAATTTGGTGGACCGTTGGAGATTATTCAGGATAAGGTCAATGGTATCCTGATTAACCCTACTAACCAGGAGGAAATGGCTCAGAAAATCCTGGATTTTGTGACTAAGTGTGAGGAAAATCCCCAGTACTGGGAGGAAATTTCCAATCAGGGCATAGAACGAGTCTACAGCACCTATACCTGGAAAATCCACACTACACGGTTACTATCCTTAGCACGGATTTATGGCTTCTGGAACTATACGTCTAAGGCAAACCAGGAGGATATGCTGCGTTATCTAGAGGCACTGTTCCATCTGATTTATAAGCCTCGGGCTAAAAAGCTTTTGGAGGAGCATTTGACACTCCCCGCTCGTGCATAGACGGGGATTCTGCTAACAGGCTAGACTGAGGTAGCTCCCACAATCTAATCCTTGCTACGGTCGTCAAAGGCCGTCAACGAGCGTCGGCTAAGATCAATGTCTAGCTTTCTAGCTACTTTTCTAAGAATGTTTGCACTACCGTTTAAATCGGCATTTACAATTGAACCATCACCACTTTTGTAAAGACCACGTTTAAGACGCTTTCCTGACGCTTTCCACCCGTTCGGTTTTTGTCCAAACTCAGGCAGGGAGTCTCCGTCGAGATAGCTAGCCTTACTGGTGTATGCTTCTTCTGTTATCTCTAATTGAATGGGATGGATCTGGCATAGTTGCTCAAGTCTATCTTTGAGCTTTCCAAGAGGAATTTGAACAAACTTTTGATTGTTTATTATCCCCATTTTTGCCCTACTTTTAAAGCCTTCATTCCAGCCCACTACAATTGTGCCAATGGAATTTTTTAAGCAGTGATCGACGATAAGTTTAGCTGCCTTGTTTATCCCGTCTCTAATTCTGTGATTCCGTTTACGGGTAACTCGATCAAGCCATTCATCCCAATAGTCCTGGGACTTTCCTTCTTTTCTTGTCGATACTTGCTTATTCCAAAGCTGGTTGTAAGCCTTAATGGCTCGGGAGTCAACGAGAAAAGAATTCCCTAGTGTATCAACACAGGCTGCTAAATTGTCAGCGGTTCCGAAATCTATAGAAAGGGCTTATTTATTGTTTAATTGCGTGCCTTTGTACCATTCAAGAAGCTCATAGGAAATCTCTAAGTAGAAAGCTCCATTTTTGGGCAAAATAGTCCATTCCTTTATTTTTATACCCTCTAGGTTAGTAGGGAAATGAATTTCAAAATATTTAATGTCAAACCACCTTTTTACAGTCAGCCCAAGGGCAAATCTGAGATTACCATTTATAACCTTGGGCTTCTGGCCGCCCGAGTTAGGGTAACTTACCTTGAACAGTTTCGCTCCTTTGAGATATCCAGGAGGTTTTGGTTTGCTTTGTAATTGCCCATTGAACCAAATATCTCTTAGTTTATTGTAGCCTTTAAAGCTTTCAGTTACGCTTAATAACGTTTGTTGTGCTGGTGTTGAAGGAAGCGACTTAGCTATTAAGTTTTTTCCTATGCTTTCTTCGTATATCAAGTCGAATTTACCTGTCAGCAATCGGCCTGTCTTAAAGAAGATTTGCCGGGCAGAGTAAACCCCCATATTGTAGAGCTTGCCTGATTGGCGGCAAAGATACTCAACCATCGCTTCTGTCTCTTGATCTAGGTGCAACAATATTTATTTGCTGCACCCCTATCTGTTTATTGGTTTTAGCCATTATCGATCTCATATTAAGTTGTCGTTATTTTTATAAAAAACTACATTAATAACAACAGCAAGTCCGGAAGTCAAATAAATTGATAAAGAATAGTTTTGGATATAGGCATTACAATCACGCAGTGGGTATTTGTACTGTTAACCTTGTATGGTTCCCGAAAAGCAAAAAAGTACTTGTGGATAAAATTCGAGATATAATTTACGAAATATTCGCTGAGATAGCTCTAGATAAAAATTGGAATATCAAAGTTCTTGAAGTAGCACCAGACCAGATCCATTTATTCGTCGAAATCAATCCCACAGATGCGATATATCAAGTCGTAAGGGCTTTCAAAGGGAGAAGCGCCAACTACCTAAGAAAAGAGTTTCCTGATCTAAAGAAACTTCCATCTCTTTGGACTAACAGTTATTTCTTCTCAACGGCAGGTAAGGTTAGCATTGAAACTATCCAAAGATACATTAATGATCCTCATCATGGATAGTTTCTCTTAGGTGGCTTTAGCCACTGTGAGCATTCCTCCCCGGTCTAAAGACACGGGGTTTCCTGCTATCTAGATTTTTATGAGAAGGTTCTAGAGATTCCTTTATACACAACTGAACATAATAGCCATCTGCACGGCGAACCAATCTAACCCGCGCGGGTTAGCTTTTCCGTAGCGTCGGCTTTGCCGAATCGTAACGCCACAACTCCCAAGTCCCTTTCAGTTTCAGTTTCCCGATACCTTTCTTGTCTAAGAAGTTTATCGACTTAGCATCCCCTGATAATTTCCACCCTGATGTCTTGTATTCAACTGTTCGCGCAGCGTCGGCTACGCCGAATCGGGAGAAATTTTTGAACTTGGGATATCCCTTTTTACCGGGGGCTTTCTTTTTGCATTTATCGTAAAATCTAGCGATTGAGCTATAAGCTCTTTCGACCGAAGCTTGACATGCGTGAGAGTTCAAGTCTTTTACAAAGGGATACTCAGCTCTAAGCCAAGTATTATGACGATACAGCTCTTTTTGTCCTACAATTAAACTAAGCCGGTGAGTCGCCCCACCGACTCGTCTTCAGAACCGTACGTGATACTTTCGCATCATACGGCTCCTCATTATAGGAACCATTGTCATTGGTACCTCTAGAACGGGTTTTCATCTAGCTCGGAGGCGTCGATTTTTGTCCCGTGTTTGGCGTCGTGACAGTGAAGGTGTAGTAATTCTAGATTTTTATCTAGGTTATTTCCACCTAGTGCGCGTGGTATAATATGATGTTTTTCCAATGAATCTCCATCCCTGAAAGTAAGACCACAATGAGCACATTTCCGGAAACGAAACCTTAGATAGGGTCGCCTTACTACAAAAGACTTCAACCTTTTACGCATAACCTACCAACTATAAAGGCTCCACTATCTTACGGTAACTTCAAACCCTTCTTGCCGTTCTAAAAGCCTTCCCTTCTGAGTGGTCATCTCAGGATGTTTTCTCATTCTGGTATTCCAGTATATTAGGTTTCCGTCGTAGGGACTTCTGGATTCTTTGACTTTGGTGTGCCTGATTATGGGTGTTTTACCATGTTTGGGTAGGTAGTTATCCAAAGTCATGAATACCCAATTGTCCTCTTCTAGAGTTCCCCAATATTTATGGTTTACCCAGGTCTTGGATTTCTTTGGATGTCTCCTGTATCCCCATCTTTGTAATTTGTTCCAGAGTTTATGGTCTAACCCTTTGAATGTTTCTTTACTACATACTGAGCTGTAGTAATTACACCATCCTCTTATAATGGGTTTAAGGTTGTATATTAATATATCCTGGGGGGCAGCTCTATGACGGTTGATAGTGTTTGAGAGTTGCCCATAATGTTCTAGAACTTTTTCTTTTGATGGTTTGATGATGGTTTTAAAACCTTGTTTTGAGTGGTTTTTTCCTACATGATATTGACGTATATTGAATCCTAAGAAGTCAAATCCGTCAAAACTATGGATTATTTGTGTTTTACTTGGTTTTAATTCCAATCCCATGTCTTTTAACCATTCGTTTATGACCCTTTGACATTCTTCTATCACTTTCTGGTCTTGGTGTAGTATTACGAAATCATCAGCATATCTGATTAGGTTTAATCCTTTTTTGTAATAGGTCTTTTTGCCTTTAACAGAATCGGCAAAATCCCATACAACCTTTTCCATGCCGTGGAGGGCTATGTTCGCCAGAAGTGGAGATATTACTCCACCTTGGGGAGTGCCCTCTTTTGTAGGTGAGAATGTTCCATTATCCATCACACCAGCTTTAAGCCAGGACTTTATTAGACGTCTCATGGATGGATAAGTATTTAGTTTTGATATTAGGGTTTTATGGTTGATTTTATCGAAGCATTTAGCAATATCTGCATCTAGCACCCATTTTGGTTTGCTTCTGATGGAGTTGAATATTGCTTCGATAGTATCATGACATGAGCGTCCTGGTCTAAACCCGTATGAGTTAGGTTCAAATTTTGCTTCCCATTCAGGTTCTAAAGCCTGTTTGGCGAGTGCCTGTAATGCGCGGTCATACATGGTCGGTATTCCCAGTGGGCGTTTTTCTTTCCGTCCAGGTTTAGGTATCCATACCCTTCTGGTTGGCTTCGCCTTTTTGGAGGTTTTGAGGTTGGCTACTAAGACGAGGCGTTGCTTGTTGGTTAAAGCTTTGACCCCATCTATTCCGGCAGTCTTTTTACCTCTATTTTCCTGAGTGACTTTTCTGACCGCTATCATTTTGGCAGTCCAGGACTTCATCAGAGTCTTTTGCAACTTTCTTACCACGCGAACATCACCACGAACAGAGGCTCGATATATTCGTTGTCTTGATGCAGTCGCTCATGGGGGAAACCCCCAAGACCGCGCTGCATCGCTTTTGCAACTTAAATAGGGTTTTTTCTAGCTTGCGCCAGTTGACCTTATTCCATTCCGACTTTTGGGAAAATCCCAGAGTATTAGACATATCAATTGCTATTTACAACTATATCTTTTCCTATAACGTGAGTCCGTCTGCGTATCCTAAATGTTACCTTAGGCATTTGCTTCTGACTCAATCTTGCCCCCATAGGACATGCGGCTAACTACCTACTCAATAATCGACCTTACTGAGAGTACATATGGGAGTTACTTCGTTCCTGATAACCATTCTTTGAACTTTTAGGGTGATACTATTCACCGGGAATTATTTCGGAAATCTTTATAAGAAAAAGGAATCTTATCAACTTAATTCCATTGACTTTTGTCTGTAGCGTTTCAACCTTATTTCGCTACATTGGACTAACGATGATTCTGATGTATCTTCCTTTCGTACCCATGAGTTCTTTACCTATCAAATACATCGGTCAGGTTAAAGGATGTTTTGACGTTTGACCCTGGCATTAATCCATGAGTTTGTTATGTTCATGAATCAGGGTAAGGTTGTCACTCGGATTTCACGAGGGATGGAATTTCACCATCATGGTTATCAAGTTATCATGGCTCTTTATTGAGCCAAGCAGTTAATCCCCCAAATCTTTGTTTAGATAAGGTTTCTAACTAACGAATCGCACCCTTTATTGTCCATCCAGTAGCGGAGGCACTTATTGCGGACAAATTGACCGGTGCGGATCGCCTCATCAATCGCGGCATATTGAGCTTTCTTTCCCTTGACCTTGAACTCTAAGACCTTCATTGTTGACGTGGGACAACTCTGGGTAAAGTAGAACACAAAAAGAGAAAGCCGTCCGTTGTTCGCGTTCGCCTTTGGCGTGGCCATAGGCCAAGCGTGGCCATAGGCCAAGTTACCGTAAGATAGGGTCGCCTTTATGGTTAAAGACGAAACCTTAGAATGAAGGAGCCTTTATGGGTAACTGGCTATGCATAGAAGGGTTAAGTCTCTTGTAATAAGTAGGTCGGGCTTGAAAAGCTCAGGTATGTTAAGTTAAATAAAGCAATAATACTTTCAATGCTAAGAAGCATTCACTATGGGCGCACGCTTAAGAATCTTTCCTCTGTGCCGAACTTGAGCGCACTTTATTTGAACTTCGCACTGCCACTACGGTTCCCCAGCGAGTCAAAGACCGAGCGCAAGTAATTCGTTTAAACCATCAGGGCCTGTATGTAGAGAAAATTGCTGCCTATTTCGGCTGGAATGTTCGAACTGTCCGTGAGGTCATTCATCGATGGCAACACAAAGGCTTGGGGGGACTATGGGATGCTCCTAGACCCGGAGCCCAGAAGCGTTGGCAGCCTGAGGATATTGAATATCTAGAATCCTGCTTACGCCAGGAGGAACGCACCTACAATAGCAAACAGTTAGCCCAAAAGCTGGCTAATGACCGTCATGTTAAGTTGAGCCCGGATCACCTCAGACGAGTGCTTAAAAAAAGGGGGTGATTTGGAAGCGTACTCGCCAAAGTCACAGAGGGAAGCAAGACCCTATAGAAAAGGCAACCAAGCAAGCCGACCTAGAGATGTTGCAATGGTCAGCGGCAGTAGGAGAAATCGACTTATTCTATCTCGATGAGTCGGGATTTTGTATGTGGATGCCCGTAGAACACAGCTATTTCTTTAGAGGTGAGCAAAAGCGCCTTGAACAGACAGCCCGCAAAGGAAGACGCATTAGCATTTTGGGATTGCTACAACCTAAGCGTGAGCTTTGTCTATGGACTGGTGGTGGGCAGTTTCAACGGGGAGCGCTACATCACGATGATGGATGAACAAGCTCGTCAGGCCAAGCAACAACTCGATCAAACCGGTCGGCTCCGGGTGATTGTCCAGGACAATGGTCCGGTTCATACCAGCAAACAGGTGAGAGAGAAATGGGCTCAGTGGGAAGCTCAAGGGCTATATCTGTTCTTTTTACCGAAATATTGCTCAGAGATGAATCCGATTGAATCCGAATGGCATCAGTTAAAAACCCATGAATTGGTGGGTCAAATGTTTGAAGATGAACTGGCCCTAGCTTATGCAGTCATTGATGGCGTCAATGCTAGAGCTGAGGTTGGTGGATATCAGGCAGAACGATTCAGATTTCCCTCGAAGTTAGCTCCTTCATAATGTGTTACATACATGAGCTTTTCTACCCTTAGCTACTTAAGGCTCCTTCATTCTTACGGTAACTTCCGAGGCAGGCTATGGGGAAAAGGGTTAAAACTTATTGAATAAGGCGACCCTATCTAAGGTTTCTATCCAGGGAAGGACGGGGCTTGAGACCCAAAATTTTTGGTCAGAGGCGATCCGCTACTGCCCGGGGACGGGCGTGTACCCATGAGGAATGACTAGCGTACCCATTATTATCAATACCTAGGGCAAAAACTGTTCTTCATACTTACGCCATGGAGCTAAATACCCCTATCCTAATTACACAAAGCAATTGAAAGTTTTATAAATATTTATTAATCAAGACTTGACATACGGCATTTTTGTTGAACTTGTCACCAATGGCCTAATAGTTACGCCTCCCAGACAAGTAAAGTGGACTGTTAAGAGTTGGAAACTTTGGGTCTCGGAATAGGGAACAGCAACGGTTTGAGCAACTTTAATTTTCTTAACACAGTTCAAAAAAAAAAAAAATTAATAGCGTTTCTCTTGGTAATCAGATATAGAGCATTTTTTCCCTACTCTCTACTTCCTACTCCCTAAAACCTAGGATGAAAGTACCTTAATCAATGGATTACTGCTAGTGAGTACTCCTAGATGTCAGAGTACTTAGGTTTTATATAGCTGCTATGGTTGGACGAGAGTCAAGCAGAATTTATTTACGATTAGGGTTGACAGGTTATTTTTTTCGTGCTAAATTTCTCATGGTGCCTAATTTAGGGGACTCTCAATGCTCATAAACCTAAGTACACTTAAGTATAGTGAAAACAGTAAAAAACTGTTGAAAGGGAGCAAATAAGCCTTGAAAAACGCTATTTATAAAGGAGCTTGAAACTTTGGAAATATCAGATGTTCAGACCTTGACGAGAAGTTTGACAATCTGGTAGAGTTGTTGCGGTATAGAGCCCATTATCAGCCAGATCAAATCGCTTATACCTTCAATGAAAAAGGGGAAGAAGAAACTGATCGTATCACCGATGAGGTATTAGACCAACGCTCAAGGGCGTACGCCTGTCAGTTGCCGTCTCTGGGGGCAACGGGGGAACGAGCGCGAGCTAGTAGTACCACCAGGTATAGACTTCATTGCTGCTTTGTTTGGGTGCTTGTACGCTGGCGTAATTGCAGTGCCCACATATCCACCACCCCGACGCAGTCAAAATCTGTCTCGGTGGTTAGCGTAAGCATACCTATGCAGAGGCTAGGTTTGCCCTAACTACCACATCTGTTATGACCGAGTTAACCAGCTCGCCGAGCCCAGCATCCAGCTCTGGGGAAGTTGCATTTGCGAGTCTACAATAAATGCGTACGCGACTTTGGGTTGAACTGGTCTCAACCAAGCCATTACAGCAGTAGCCATGCCTAACTCCTGTAAACTTCCGGCTCTACCGGGACACCCAAGGGAGTAATGGTGAGTCAGGGTAATCTGCTACACAATCAGCGGATGATTAAGCAAGCGTTCGGACATAGCCAGCAAACAATTGTAGTAGGTTGGTTGCTGACTTTCCACGACATGGGACTGATGGGAAATGTATATTTATATGAAAATTGAATAAATTACTTAGCCAACAGCGTTGGTCAATGAAAAAATGAAATATGTAGGGAGCAATCTCTCCGTAGTTATCCTTACTGGGTTAGATAAGCGTACCCATGGATTACCAAGGCCTACTTAGCAAACCGTAAAAATTAAGGAGACAGTTTGATGTAAACTAAATATAGATGTGACAATAGATTCTTTTCAGCTAGGCAAAATGGGAAACAAGTAATGATTTTTCTAGTCTACCTTCTGAAAATTAAATGAATGTAGCAAATAATATCATTACATATTTAGGACTACTCAAAAATCAAAAGTAAAAAACTAGCTCAAATGACTACATTAAAGGTCTCCATAAAAAAAACTTTATGCTGTACAATAATGTTATCCCAGCCAAACACACAATCTAATCAAATAGAGCCAGATCAGGGGAGAGTAAATGTATTATTAATTATTCATAGGTAGTAAACCTCAATTTAATTGTAAATTTCATGGTATTTTAAGTAAATTTCCATAAAAATCCTAGCCAAGCTCACTAACATCCTATTCAGAGTAAAACCAATAAATATCAAAAAATGCTAGAGTTAATTAATCGTTACGAACACGGCTTTGTTTATATTCCTGTAATCTTAGCCTGTAGAGAAAAAGGATTATTTGAATTAATAAAAAAAAAGAGAATAACCCACCGGCAAATAGCTAATACTCTAGGGGCAAATACAGGTAATTTGCAAGTGGCCTTAACAATGATGGAATCCCTAGGTTGGCTATCCAAAAATGAAGCTGATGAATACTCCCTCAAAGACAATTGTCAAGCTTACTTGTCCATTCCTGAAGAAATATTATATTTATACAACTTACCCATAGAATCCTATTTACTAGGAAAGGAAAAGCCTGGTATTATTAAAAATTGGATAGAGCTTTCTCAACAACAGTGGAATATTAATGATAGAACAATTGCCGATTTATTAGATGGGGTCTTAATAATACCAATTATGCTAGGGCTTCACAAGCATAATTTATTAGCAGTAGATGAAGACAAGCCTTTATTCTATAATGTGACTCCTCATATACGAGAAGAATTATCAAGATTGTTTATTGCTAAAGGATGGGCTGATAAAAGTTTGATAAAAGTCCAAAAACACAGCCAAAAATCGAATAAAAATAAGAATTATCTATGCTTGACTGATATTGGTAAATGCTTAGGGCAAAGGACAATAATTAAAAGTATTAGTTTAAATTGTTTTGAAAATAATTATTACAATTTGCGCCATCCTAAAATTGAGGATTTACGTGATTTAATAGCACTAGAGACATTGTGTTGGTCAGAAAATCTCCAAGTTGACAATGAAGAAATTTATAGACGAATTTTTAAAATTCCACAAGGGCAGTTTATTTTAGAGCTTGAGGATAAGATTGTTGGAGCTATCTATTCCCAAAGAATTGATAACCCTCAACTTTTGGATAATAAAACTTGTACACAAGTCCCTTTATTACATACTGAATCAGGAGTAGTGGTACAATTATTGGCAGTAAATATCTTGCCAGAGTTGCAAAATCAGGGATTGGGAGATCGACTGCTGGAATTTATGCTTCAGTATTGTGCCCAGATAAGTGGTGTCGAAAAAGTTGTGGCAGTAACTCTTTGTCGCAATTATCCAGACTATTCCCCTATGCCCATGGCAGAATATATCCACCAGAAAAATGAGTCAGGGTTACTAGTGGATCCGCTGTTGCGATTTCACCAGATTCATGGGGCTAAAATTGAGAAACTGCTTCCTGGTTACCGCCCTAAAGATTGGGAAAACCAGACTTGTGGAGTTCTCGTATCTTACGATATTCAACATCGTCAACGTTTTGATGGTGCGACAGTTGAAAAAAATCGGCAGACTAAGGTAAAACTGACAGAAGATATAGATGAAGTTGTGGCTAGCTGTGTGCGTAAAGTTATGCACCAGAAAAAGTCTTTTGATGCCCAGCGAGCACTGATGGAGATGGGCATCGAATCTTTGGAGTTGCTGGAACTGAGATACTTGTTGCAGAAGAAGCTGGGAGTGGAAATAGATCCTAATTTATTTTTTAAGTATGGAACTGCTGCCGCGATCGCTAGTTATTTTAAAGGGGAGACAACAGAGAGAAGCGGGGAAGTTTCTGAGGTACTACCAAAGCCAGAGGCAATAAAAACTGATTCCGGTTTTTCAACGGCTCAATTAGAAAATGGAGTAGCAATTATTGGTATGGCTTGTCGGTTTCCTGGAGATGCCGATAGCCCTCAACAATATTGGTCATTGCTCCATGATGGTATTGATGGGATTACGGAAGTACCTCCAACTCGTTGGGATATTGAGCAATATTACCATCCTGAGAAAAATCAGCCAGGAAAAATAGCTAATCGTTATGGGGGATTCCTAACTGAAGTTGACAAATTTGAGCCGGATTTTTTCCGCATTTCGGCTCGTGAAGCTCTCTACATGGATCCACAACAGCGTCTGCTGCTGGAAGAACATTGGAAGGCACTAGAAGATGCTGGCATTAATCCGGAATCTCTGTCGGGCACAGAAACGGGTATATTTGTGGGTATCGCTTTTCACGATTACGAACGCTTACAGGACAAATATTATCAAGAGCAAGATTTAAATATCTATTTTGCTACAGGTAGTTCTACTGCTATCGGTGCAGGAAGATTATCCTACTTTTTCCAATTAAATGGACCATCAATTACTGTAGATACTGCTTGTTCTTCATCTCTGAGTGCGGTTCATTTAGCTTGTCAAAGTATACGCAATGGTGAATGTCAATTGGCTTTGGCATCAGGGGTGAATTTGTTGTTGTCTCCAGAGTTGAGTATCAGTTTCTCTCAAGCTGGGATGTTATCACCAGATGGACGCTGTAAGACTTTTGATGCTGCTGCCAATGGGTATGTGCGGAGTGAAGGTTGTGGGGTTGTCGTTCTCAAGTCCTTGAAACAAGCGATCGCAGACAATGATCGAATTTTAGCAGTAGTTAGGGGTACAGCAATTAACCAAGATGGTGCGAGCAATGGCTTGACAGCACCTAACCAATCGGCTCAAGAAGCGGTACTCAAAAGAGCGTTGTCGGTAGCAGGAGTTTCGGCTAACCAGATATCTTATGTGGAAGCTCATGGTACCGGTACTTCTTTGGGAGATCCGGTGGAGATTAAGGCAATAGAAGCAGTGTATGGCAAGGATCGTAGTGCAGATCGACCCTTGATGATTGGTTCAGTCAAAACCAATATTGGTCATACGGAAGCAGCTGCCGGTATTGCAGGATTAATTAAGGTAGTATTATCGCTGCAAAATCAGTATATTCCACCTCACTTGCATTGGAAACAGTTGAATCCCTATATAAGTTTGGCGGGGATTCCTGGGGTGATTCCCACTGAGGGTAAGGTATGGGAACAATATGAGGGAGATGAAACTCGTGTAGCAGCCTTAAGTTCTTTTGGTTTTAGTGGTACTAATTCCCACGCCATTGTTGAGGAAGCACCAGAAGGCAGGAGCCAGGAGCCAGGAGCCAGGAGCCAGGAGCCAGGAGCCAGGAGCCAGGAGCCACCTTACTTATTAACTGTGTCTGCTAAGAAAGAGCAAGCACTTAAAGAGTTAGTCAGTAGTTATCAGCATCATCTCGAAACCAATCCGGAATTAGAGCTAGCAGATGTATGTTACACCGCTAATACTGGAAGAGCTGACTTTAATCATCGCCTAGCAATAATTGCCACTAACCCACAACAATTAACCAACAAACTGCGGCAATACCAAGCAGGGGAAGAAGAGAGTGGGGTATTTTCAGGACAACTATCCCATAGTAGTAGTCCAGCTAAAGTAGCATTTCTGTTTACTGGTCAAGGTTCCCAGTATGTGCAGATGGGAAGGCAACTGTATCAAACTCAGCCTGTTTTCCGTCAAGTTTTAGATCAATGTGATGAACTCCTACGTCCTTATCTGGAGCGTCCGTTATTAGAAGTCCTTTATCCTCAAGATACACCAAACTCAAACTCCTATTTACTAGACCAAACTGCCTATACCCAACCGACATTGTTTGCCCTAGAGTATGCCTTGTGCAAGTTGTGGGAATCTTGGGGTATTAAGCCTCAGGTGGTGATGGGTCACAGTGTGGGAGAATATGTGGCAGCAACTATAGCTGGAGTCTTGAGTTTAGAAGATGGCTTGAAGTTAATCGCCCTGCGGGGGAGGTTAATGCAGCAATTACCTGCTGGTGGAGAGATGGTTTCTGTTATGGCATCAAAGTCTCAGGTAAAAGATGCGATCGCTAATCATACCAAGCAAGTGACAATTGCTGCAATCAACGGGCCCGAAAGTGTGGTGATTTCTGGGGAAGCAGGAGCGATTCAAGCTATTGTTACAAAACTAGAGTCAAAATTGATTAAGACGAAGCAGCTGCAGGTATCCCATGCTTTTCATTCCCCTTTAATGACACCAATGTTGGCAGAGTTTGCCGCAGTAGCCCAGCAAATCACTTACCATCAACCAAGGATACCTGTAATCTCCAACGTCACAGGAACCATAGCAGACAAGAGCATTGCCACAGCTGACTATTGGGTAGAGCATGTAGTCAAACCAGTCAGATTTGTCGCAGGCATCAAGACTTTAGCCGAACAAGATATTCGTATCTTTTTAGAAATTGGTCCTAAACCAGTTCTACTCGTTATGGGAAGGGAATGTCTCATCGGAAGCAAAAAAATCTGGTTGCCAAGTTTACGCCCTGGTAAGCCAGACTGGTTACAAATGCTGCAAAGTTTGGGGCAGTTATATGTACAGGGAGTTAAGGTTGACTGGTTAGGATTTTACCCAGATGATGCTCCCCAAAAGGTAGTTTTACCAACCTATCCCTGGCAACGGAAAAGATATTGGATCAGTGATCTGCAACAGTACAAAAATAAAGGTAAAAACGGAAAAGTAGCACCTCAGGTAGCATCTGACAACAATCAAAGCAAAAACAGCGTAGTCACAAATAACAGTAGTGGGAGCAAGATGCTCCCTGGAATTAAAGAAAGCGAACAACCGCGAATTAAAGAAAGAGAGCAACCGCGAATTAAAGAAAGCGAGCAAGATGCTCGCACTACAATAAATATACAAAAATCGGATGCTCCCGATATAGAGCAACCACAACGGAGATTATCCAACCCAGCGTCACTATCTTTATCCAAAACTACAGTAGCTAAACAACAACCAGCAAAAAGAGAATTGGCTCAATTGAGAGTGCCACTGACTCAGGTAGAACCTGCTCAAATAACTCAGCAATATCTTGAATCAGAAAAGATTACCCAAACCCTGGGTAAAGCACTACATCAAGATATTTTGATTAACCAAAAAACAACTAAGGAACCAAAAACTATGAACCGGGAACAAGTTGAACAACTTAAACAAGAGTATGAAGAGAAGGGATACTGTCAAATCAAAAAAATATTTGACTTTTCTGCGATAAAAACTATCCAAAAAACCTTGGATCAGGCTAAACAGGAAAGCCAGATATCTAAGGAAAAAGTAACTTTGAAATTGGGAGGGATTGATGATATCGATACCAATGATCATGCCTATGACTTGGTGAAATACGATTTTGTTTCTTCCTTTATCCAAGAGAAGCTGGCTCTGCTGAATTACATCACCGGCAAAAACTTGATGATCATGCACAATGCCCTGTTTTCGGTGGAACCAAACCATAAAGGCTTGCCTTGGCATGTAGGAGTCGGTTCGTTTTCCTTTACCAAAACCGAAGACTTTGGTGCTTCCATCTGGATCCCCTTGGATAAAATAACTAAAGAACATCGAGGTGGGATGCAATATGTATCTACCAAGATTTTTCCAGGACAGTTCTATTACAGTGTTTTTGACTTACATTTAAAAAATAATATTAAGTGGGATGAATCCCAAGGAGACTTGAATGAATATGTGGCTAACGCCAACACTATTTATAATAAAATTACCGAAGATGTAATCGATTATACTATTAAAGATGGTTATGAAGAAGACGAGTATAACTTAGGAGATGCCTTTTTCTTCAATAAATACGTCTTACATCAATCAGTTCCCTTAAAACCTGGCTTACATAAGTTACGTCGTGCTTTTGTGATTCGACTGGTAGATTATGACACGCGGGTGGATGAGGAACGGTTGGGTTTATTCTCAAAATACTCTCAACTGCATTCAAGGTACTACAAAACCCTACCTCGTTATAACAAAGATAGTGTACTAGTGATGGTCTCCCGTGCCGTCCAGAAAGGTTTAAAATCTCCCTACTTACGAGACATTCCTCATGTGCAACAAACCTTAGCAGCAAGGATGGCAGCTGGAGCTATCAGTTTTGAGGAAACACCAAGCATCTCTTCGGCTCCTCAAACTCAGCAACCTTTGAAAACCTTACAACCGCTGCGGACACCCCAGGTAAACCAGGTAAACTTATCAGAAATCAAGCAGGTTCTCAAACAGCAGTTAGCCGAAGCACTCTATACAGAAGAGAGTGAAATTGCCGAAGACCAAAAATTTGTTGATTTAGGCTTAGACTCCATCGTTGGGGTAGAATGGACAACTACGATTAATCAGACCTATAACTTAAACCTCAAAGCCACCAAGTTGTATGATTATCCTACTTTATTAGAGTTGTCTGGATATATCGCCCAAATCTTATCAAGTCAGGGTACAAAACCGATAAGCTCCAGTTCTCAAACTCAGCAATCTTTAAAAACTCTACAACCACTGCCGACACCCCAGGTAAACCAGGTAAACCTATCAGAAATCAAGCAGGTTCTCAAACAGCAGTTAGCCGAAGCACTCTATACAGAAGAGAGTGAAATTGCCGAAGACCAGAAATTTGTTGATTTAGGCTTAGACTCCATCGTTGGAGTGGAATGGACAACCACGATTAATCAAACCTACAACTTAAACCTCAAAGCCACCAAGTTGTATGATTATCCTACTTTATTAGAGCTAGCAGCATATATTGCCCAAACCTTGGCAAGTCAGGGTACAAAACCCCAGGTTAGTCAGCAGCCTTTGAAAACCCTACAACCATTGCCTCAACCCCAGGTAAACCTATCAGAAATCAAGCAGGTTCTCAAACAGCAGTTAGCCGAAGCACTCTATACAGAAGAGAGTGAAATTGCCGAAGACCAGAAATTTGTTGATTTAGGATTAGACTCCATCGTTGGGGTGGAATGGACAACCACGATTAATCAAACCTACAACTTAAACCTCAAAGCCACCAAGTTGTATGATTATCCTACTTTATTAGAGCTGGCACCATATATTGCCCAGGAAATTGCTGCTACTGGTGGTAGCAAATTATTCCAAGGTAATGGCAATGGAGGTCATCCCCAAGAATCTTTGCCAAATAACGGTTCACCTGTAAATTCATCAGAGGAGATGGATCCAAAATTGCGCTTACGTGCGATTCTTAATAAAGTAGCTAAGAAGGAGTTGACTATCCAGGAAGCAAACAAACTGGTTCAACAGATTAAAAAACAGGTTACAGTTTAGGAGTAAATTGGAGTTAATATGAGCAAAGAACAAGTACTAAAAATAATAAAAAAATACACTCGTGAAATAGCACCAGAATTAGAAGATTCTCCCCTAGAACCTACTGATAGCTTAAAAAAATTAGGTATCGATTCAGTTAATCGGGCAGAAATTATCATGATGGTGATGGAAGACCTATCCTTGAATATTCCCCGTATTGAACTGGCTGGAGCTAAAAATATTGGAGAACTTGCTGATTTATTTGCAGCAAAATTGTAATATTTGTTGTTGGTTGTTTGTTGTTTAGGGAGCGGGAATTGGTATTAGTGTATGAATGACATCAAGATAACTGGTATGGGCATTGTCACTCCCATTGCCCAAGAAGTTGAATCTTTCCGGGAAGCCCTATTCTCCGGTAAAACTCAATTTGGTTATCTGCAAAGACCAGGAAGGGAAAGCCCTAGTAAAAAATTTATTGGTGCAGAACTACCAGAGCTTGATGTCAGAACCCTATTTCCTCAACATAGGGGATTGTTACGCAGTGCAACCTGGAGTGGACAAGTTGCTATGTTCGCTGTTGCCCAGGCTTGGGAAGATGCTAAACTAACCTCTGCCCCAGTCAAGCCAGAACGTATTGGTCTAGTAATCGGTGGCTCCAATCTGCAACAACGCCATCAGCAACAAACTTGGCAACGTTATCAATCACGTCCAGAATTTATCCGACCAACTTATGGACTGACAGTTTGGGATACAGATATCTTGGGTTTACTTTCCCAGTGCTTTCCAATTCAAGGAGAAGGTTATACCGTAGGTGGAGCATCTGCTAGTGGTGCAGTCGCTATCATTCATGGAGCTCGCCAAATTTTAACGGGGGTGACTGATATTAGTATTGTCGTTGGTAGTCTCTTTGATATCTGTGCCTATGAATGTCAGGGACTAATGAATTTGGGAGCTATGGGTAGCGAACGTTTTGCTGATAGTCCAGAGCTTGCCTGTAGACCATTTGACCATAACCATGACGGTTTTATTTATGGGGAAGGTTGTGGAGTTATAGTCTTAGAAAAAGCTGACAGCGCTCAACAAAGAGGAGTACTTTCTCAAGGAAAACTCCTGGGTTGGGGCTTAAATTTAGCTGGCAATCGTAGCCCTGAACCATCCCAAAAAGCAGAAGCACAAGCCATGAGTGCAGCTTTAGCTATGGCAGACTTAAAACCAGAGCAAATCGATTATGTCAATACTCATGGTACCAGTTCCCCTATTGGTGACAATACGGAAGTATCTGCTCTGAAATCCACAGGAGTTGACCATTGTCTCCTTAATTCAACTAAATCTTTGACTGGTCACTGTTTAACTGCGGCTGGAGCTATCGAAGCGATCGCTACTTTATTACAAATGAACTCTAGTTTTTGTCATCCAACCCACAATTTGGTTGACCCCATTGATGATAACCTAAATTGGGTCAAAGAAACTGCTGTTCAAGGGGAAATTAACTATGCCATCAGCAATAGCTTTGCTTTTGGCGGCATCAATACAGCTCTATTACTGGGCAAGGAGTAAAGCTATGCAACAAGTTGGCATTGAAGCCCTAAGTGTATATGGAGGTGCAGCCCAATTAGAGCTGCGCAAGTTGGCACAAGCGCGTCAGTTGGATATCTCCCGCTTTGACAATCTAATGATGAAAGAGAAAGCGGTTTCTCTGCCCTATGAAGATCCCGTTTCCTATGCGGTTAATGCCGCCAAGCCCATCATCGATCGCTTGAGTGATGCTGACAAGCAGCGCATAGAAATGGTGATTACCTGCAGCGAGTCAGGCATTGACTTTGGCAAATCGATGAGCACCTATATCCAAGAGTATTTGGGCTTAAGTCGTAACTGCCGCATGTTTGAACTCAAGCAAGCTTGCTACTCAGGAACCGCTGGCTTACAGATGGCAATCAACTTGATTTTGTCCCAAACCTTTCCGGGAGCCAAAGCCTTAGTTATCGCCACCGATATCTCTCGGTTTCTGGTTGCCGAGGGAGGAGAAGCAATCAATTACGATTGGTCTTTTGCTGAACCCAGTAGTGGTGCTGGAGCCGTGGCTCTTTTAGTCAGTGATACTCCCCACATTTTTCAAATTGATGTAGGCTGCAACGGTTACTATGGTTATGAAGTCATGGATACCTGTAGACCTAATCCCGATTCAGAAGCAGGAGATGCCGACTTATCCTTGCTTTCTTACCTAGACTGTTGCGAAAATGCCTACCGACATTATCAAAACCGAGTCGAAGGAGTAGACTACCGAGAAAGTTTTGATTATTTGAGTTTTCATACTCCTTTTGGTGGTATGGTTAAAGGCGCTCATAGAAATATGATGCGTAGGTTGAAAAGAGCTAAACCTGCAGAGATTGAAGCGGACTTCCAAAGAAGGGTAATGCCGGGATTAGTCTACTGCCAACAGGTAGGCAATATTATGGGAGCAACTTTGTTTTTATCCTTAGCCAGTACCATCGACAATGGAGACTTCAGTACCCCTCGCAGAATTGGGATGTTTTCCTATGGCTCTGGTTGTTGTTCCGAATTTTATAGTGGGGTTGTGACTCCAGAAGGGAAGCAAATTCAAGCTCAACAAGGTATATCAGCCCAGTTAGCAGACCGCTATTCTTTAAGTATGGAAGAATATGAGCAGTTACTCTATCATAGTAGTGCAGTTGCCTTTGGCACTAGAAATGTCACCTTGGACTATCAACTGTTCCCCGGAGTCTGGAAAAAAATAGCAGGCAAGGGTCGATTAGTCTTAAAAGCAATCAAGGAATTCCACCGAAAATACGAGTGGGTATAGCTCTGGTGCCGCTGCGCGGAATTCAAAATTCAAAATTCTTGCATTCAAAATGTCCATAGAGTAAGGATTATATTGATATCAAACTGACGGGTTATTTACGCCAAGCTGCATCAGTGTGTTATCTGGATGAGCAACAATGAATACTGTGTAACAGAGAACAGGGGATAGGAGCAAAAAAGCTGACAGCTGATAGCTGATAGCTAATAGCTGAAAAAAAAGATGATCCAGGTTGACAAACCATTGAGAACACTATAATATGTATTACAAAACCATAAAAATAAATCATCAACCTGCTGTACAAAGAATTCAGCTCTATCGTCCAGAAGCCAACAATAGCATCAACGATCAGCTGACTCAGGAATTGTTATCAGCCCTACAAGCTGTTGAAGGCGAAGAAACCGTTAAAGTAGTGATTCTTGAAGGACTACCGGATGTCTTTTGTACCGGAATGGATTTTCAAGCAATAGCCAATGGCGAGCTGGTGGATACCAAAATCAGTGCTCACGGCTACTACAACATCCTCAAACAGATGTCCCAAAGTAGCAAGGTGATTTTGTCCCTTGTCCGTGGTAAAGTTCAAGCAGGAGGAGTGGGTTTTGTTGCTGCAAGTGATCTGGTCATTGCTGATGAAACAGTAACCTTTGTGTTATCAGAACTATTATTTGGTTTATTACCCGCTTGCGTTTTGCCCTTTCTGATTCGTCGAGTGGGATTTCAAAAAGCTTACCGCTTATCCCTCACAACTCAACCAATCTCTGGCTCAGAAGCCTATAACTGGGGCTTAGTCGATGAATACGACAGCAACCCTAATAAGTTGATTAGTCAATATATTCGCCGTTTAAGATATTTACCCTTATCTGGGGTTAAGGAATTAAAAGACTATATGAATAAGTTATGGATAATTCAAGCTGAGACTCAGAATCTAGCCGCCAACAAGTCTGCCAGCCTCTTAGGTGACCCAACGATTCAAGCAAAAATCAAACAATTCGCTAAAGAGGGGGTATACCCATGGCAGAACTGAATTTGAATCGGGACTTAGGAACTAGCAACTCTGAGGTGGTACAACTGACGGAGTTGGGCAATGGTGTTGTGCAAATTACGATGAAAGATGAGAGCAGTCGTAATGGCTTTTCTCCAAGCATAGTTGAGGGCTTACGCCACTGTTTTAGTGTAGTTGCGCAAAATCAGCAATATAAAGTAGTCATTTTGACGGGCTATGGTAATTATTTTTCATCAGGGGCTAGCAAAGAATATTTAATTAGAAAGACTAGGGGTGAAGTAGAAGTTCTTGATTTATCAGGGTTGATACTTGATTGCGAAATTCCTATAATTGCAGCAATGCAAGGGCATAGTTTTGGTGGTGGCTTGCTTCTGGGTTTGTATGCAGATTTTGTGGTGTTTAGCCAAGAAAGTGTGTATGCAACTAACTTCATGAAATATGGTTTTACCCCAGTAGGAGCAACATCATTAATCTTGCGGGAAAAGCTAGGATCCGAATTAGCCCAAGAAATGATCTACACTGGCGAAAACTATCGAGGAAAAGAACTAGCTGAACGAGGTATTCCTTTTCCCGTTGTATCGAGGCAGGATGTCCTAAATTATGCCCAACAACTAGGGCAGAAAATAGCCAAGAGCCCTAGATTATCTCTAGTCGCCCTCAAACAACATTTGAGTGCCGACATTAAAGCCAAGTTTCCTGAAGCTATCAAAAAAGAACTAGAAATACACCAGGTAACCTTTAACCAACCAGAAATAGCCAGTCGTATTCAGCAAGAGTTTGGTGAGACAGTAATTCCCAATTTGATCCAAAGCACTGTAGAACAAAAAATACCTAATCCCCAACCAGTTCAGTTAAGGATACCTAGTTATGGCTTGTTAAAGAATCTAACTTGGATGCCTCAAGAACGTCGAAAGCCTAAATCCACTGAAGTCGAAGTTCAAATAAAAGCTGTACCAGTTAATTTTCGAGAAGTACTCAACGTACTGGGTATCTTCCAAGAGTACATCAAAAAAAGATATCGCTCTGGAATTATCAGTGCTGAAAATCTCACCTTTGGTGTTGAAGGTGTGGGTACTGTTGTAGCGGTTGGCTCAGACGTATCCCAATGGAAAGTCGGCGATGAGGTGATATTGGCTTATCCCGGCAATGCTTTCAGTAGCTTTGTTATCTGCTCACCGGATGACTTATTGGCTAAGCCTTCTGATCTGAGTATGGTAGAGGCAGCTACTATTTTTATGTCTTTTTTCACTGCCTATTACGGGTTGCATAATTTGGCCAAAGTTCAGCCAGGAGAGAGAGTATTAATTCATGCAGCTTCGGGAGGTGCAGGACAAGCTGCAGTTCAATTAGCTCAATTTTTTGGCTCAGAAGTATTTGCCACGACTAGTCCCCACAAAATATCTGTTCTTCGAGAACAGGGAATAAAACATGTAATGAATTCTCGAACCACGGAGTTTGCTAGTGAAGTAAGGGAACTCACCCAGGGGAATGGAGTAGATGTAATTTTTAATAGCCTGACTCATGGAGAGTACATCCCCAAAAATATAGATATCCTGGCCCCAGGTGGACGATATATTGAAATTGGTAGGCTCAACATCTGGAGCCATGAGCAAGTTTCTCAAAGACGCCCAGATGTGAAGTATTTTCCCTTTGATATGTCAGATGAATTTGTTAGAGATAAACAATTTCATGCCAAGCTTTGGGACGATTTAGCCTTGCTGTTTGAGTCCGGTAGCCTCAAGCCATTACCTTACAAAGTATTTCCAAGTGAAGATGTGGTGGAAGCTTTCCGTCACCTGCAACATAGCAAGCATATCGGCAAAATAGTGGTAACTATGCCAGAGCTCTATAATGGCGTAAAAAATAGTTCCCAGCAAGCAAATCAAGAGTCAATGAGTCACCAAGAAGAACTACTACATCAATTGCAATCCGGTGATATATCCTTAGAGAATGCAGAGCAACTACTATTGGGGTTGACAGATCAACAGATACTAGCAACAGTGCCTAATAATGGTCAGAATAAATTAATTAATACAGATAAAACAGAGCAAATATTATCTCTACTGAGTTCAGGAGAAATATCCTTAGAAAATGCTCAAAACTTATTAGAAACAGTAGATCTAAATTCCCCAACAAAGAAAAATCTACCCACTGCCGTTCCCAATCAAGGACAGAGCAATCAGGATGAAGCAATACTAAATCAATTACAATCTGGTGAAGTTTCCTTAGAGGATGCAGAGCAACTATTACTAGAAATTCAGCAAAAAGAATCTGTAACTACTAAATCAATTCCAGATCAAAGGATAACAGACGATATAGCGATTATTGGAATATCATGTCGATATCCAGGAGCAAAAAACTGGAAGGAATTTTGGGAAAACTTAAAGCATGGAGTTGATAGTGTAACAGAACCTCCCCCTGGAAGATGGGAAGGACGAAGTTGGTATCATTCAGATCCAGAACATCCAGGTACTGCTTGTTCAAAGTATGCTGCTTTTTTAGATGACATTGACAAATTTGACCCTTTATTCTTTCAAATTTCTCCTGGAGAAGCTGAGTTAATCGAACCTCAACAAAGAATCTTTTTAGAGGAAGCTTACCATGCTATTGAGGATGCTGGATATGCTCCTGATTCTCTCAAGGGGAAACACTGTGGAGTATTTGTTGGGGCAGCAAGCAGTGATTATATCAAGTTTTTGTCCAATTCAGGTTTCGGTCATCATCGACTGGTGCTATCAGGAACTATGCTGTCAGTTCTACCAGCAAGAATAGCCTATTTCCTGGATCTTAAAGGACCAGTGGTAGCTGTTGAGGCTGCCTGTTCTTCATCATTAGTAGCTGTTCATCAAGCTTGCGAAAGTATTAAACGGGGAGAGAGCGAAATAGCGATCGCAGGTGGTATTTCTACCATGCTAACACCAGACTTCCAAGTACTGTCGAGCCAGTTTCAGATGGTATCTCCCGAAGGACGTTGTAAAAGTTTTGATGCTGAAGCATCCGGTATAGTTTGGGGAGAAGGTTGTGGTGCAATTTTATTAAAAAGGTATGAGCAAGCAGTTCAAGATCAAGATCATATCTATGGAATAATTAAGGGTACAGGTACAAATTATGATGGAAGCACAAATGGAATTAGTGCCCCTAGTAGTAAATCTCAAGCACGCTTAGCAGAAAATATTTATCAACAATTTGGAATTAATCCAGAAACTATAAGTTATTTAGAAGCTCACGGTACAGCAACACCTCTTGGAGATCCCATCGAGGTTGAGGCATTTACAGAAGCATTTTCTAAGTGGACAGCTCAAAAACAATTTTGTGCGATCGGTTCAGTAAAGACTAATATTGGTAACGCAGCAACTGCCGCAGGAATGTCTAGTTTAATTAAGACAATTTTATGCCTGAAAAATCAAAAACTGGTTCCTTCTTTGCACTTTAATCAACCCAATCCAAACATTGATTTTGCCAATAGCCCCTTCTACGTCAACACAGAATTTAAAGCTTGGGAAGTGCCAACAGGTATACCAAGGCGAGCAGCCGTGAATTCTTTCGGCTTGAATGGTACAAATGCTCATGTTGTTGTTGAAGAAGCACCAATAGAAGACAACAGGCAAACCTCCCCTGTGTCCCCTCAAGGGGGGAAGGCAACAGGTAACAGCGAAGATTACTTAGAAAATTCAGTTCATCTATTAACTTTGTCAGCCAAAACTGAAACAGCTCTTGGTGAAGTAATTAGTAGCTATCAAAATTATCTCAAAACCAATCCAAACTTAAGGTTAGGCGATGTCTGCTACACTGCTAGCACTGGAAGGACTCACTTCACCCACAGACTAGCAGTTGTCGCCCCTAACCAACAAGAATTAGTCGAAAAACTCCGACAACACCAAGAGGGAAAAAAATTAGCAGGAATCACTTCAGGAGAACTGCTAAACAACACTACAGTAGCCAAAATTGCTTTCCTATTTACAGGTCAAGGTTCCCAATATATCAACATGGGAAAGCAGTTGTATCAACAAGCACCAACTTTCCGTCAAGCGATTAACCAATGCGAGGAGATTCTCAGTAGCGTAGAAACCTTCCAGGAAACGTCATTACGAAACATTCTTTATCCAACAGACAAAAACTCGTCAGGTTCATCCCTACTAGGCCAAACAGCTTATACCCAACCAGCTTTATTCGCTATAGAATATGCTCTATTTAAACTCTGGCAATCCTGGGGAATTGAGCCAGATGTGGTCATGGGTCACAGTGTAGGAGAATATGTAGCAGCAACCGTAGCAGGAGTTTTTAGTTTAGAAGATGGCTTGAAACTAATTGCTGCTAGAGGCTCTTTGATGCAGAAATTACCTGGTGATGGTAAGATGCTCTGGGCTATGGCTCCAGAGTCTAAAGTCCTAGAAACATTGAAAGCAAAAGATCTCAGTGAGAAAGTCGCCATAGCAGCAATCAATGGACCTCAAAGCATAGTAATTTCTGGTGAGGGAAAAGCAGTAGAAGCGATCGCAACTAACCTCGAATCAGCCGGAATCACAACCAAACCACTAAAAGTATCCCACGCCTTCCATTCTCCTCTGATGGAACCGATGCTGGCAGAATTTGAAGCAGCAGCAAAAGAAATAACCTATGAGCAGCCTAGGATACCACTGATATCCAATGTCACTGGCAAACAGGTAACTGAGCAGATTACCACTGCCGAATACTGGGTAAATCATGTGCGCCAACCAGTGCAATTTGCTCAAAGCATGAAAACTTTGTACCAGGAAGGATACGAGTTATTTCTGGAAATAGGACCAAAACCAGTATTACTAAGTATGGGACGTCAATGTTTACCAGAAAAAATCGGTGTCTGGTTGCCCTCATTGCGTCCGGGAGTAGAAGAATGCCAACAGATGCTATCTAGTTTAGGAAAGTTATATGTAGAGGGAGCCAAAGTAGATTGGATAGCATTTGAGCAAAATTATGCTCGTCAGAAGGTGGCATTGCCAACATATCCCTTCCAACGAGAAAGGTATTGGGTTTCTAGCCAAAATGGTTACGAACAAAAATCCTACTGGTTAAAAGGCAAAGAGCAGCACCCATTACTAGGAGAAAAAATTAACCTAGCGGGAATAGAGGATCAACATCGTTTTCAATCATACATAGGAGCAGAATCTCCAGGTTACCTGAATCACCACCAGGTTTTTGGAAAAGTACTATTTCCCAGCACAGGCTACTTAGAAATAGCTGCTTCAGCCGGAAAAAGTCTATTCACAAGCCAAGAGCAAGTAGTCGTTTCTGACGTAGACATACTGCAAAGTTTAGTTATACCAGAAACCGAAATAAAGACCGTACAAACAGTAGTCAGCTTCGCAGAAAACAATAGCTATAAGTTCGAGATTTTCAGCCCCTCAGAAGGTGAAAATCAACAAACACCGCAATGGGTATTGCACGCACAAGGAAAGATATATACTGAGCCAACCAGGAACAGCCAAGCAAAAATCGACCTAGAAAAATACCAAGCTGAGTGTAGTCAAGCAATAGAAATTGAAGAACATTACCGAGAATATCGCTCAAAAGGGATAGACTACGGCAGTAGTTTCCAAGGAATAAAGCAGTTGTGGAAAGGTCAAGGAAAAGCCCTAGGAGAAATGGCCTTCCCTGAAGAATTAACCGCCCAACTAGCAGACTATCAGCTACATCCAGCCCTATTAGATGCAGCCTTCCAAATAGTATCGTATGCCATACCACACACAGAAACAGATAAAATATATCTACCAGTAGGGGTAGAAAAATTCAAACTGTATCGCCAAACAATCAGCCAAGTATGGGCTATAGCAGAAATACGACAAACCAACTTAACGGCAAACATTTTTCTAGTAGACAACCAAGGAACTGTACTAGTAGAACTAGAGGGATTAAGGGTAAAAGTAACAGAACCAGTATTAACTCAAAAGTCTGCCTTTAAAGAACAATTAAAATCAGCATCTGTTTCAGAACGTCAGGAATTACTAACAACTCAAATTAGTTCAGCCATAGTCAATATTTTAGGATTGAGAGATGGACAACAGATAGAAAGACATCAACCATTGTTTGACTTAGGATTAGATTCCCTGATGGCAGTGGAATTGAAAAATCAATTGGAGTCTAACTTAGGTACAAGCTTCAGTTCAACACTGTTATTTGATTATCCAACGGTAGAATCTTTGGTAGAGTATTTAGCTAACAATGTCATCCCCATAGATTCCTTTTCCGAGCTTCCTACCCTGATTCCTCATCCAGAGCAAAGGTATCAACCATTTCCGTTAAATGACATTCAACAAGCTTATTGGATAGGTCGCAATCAAATTTTTGACCTAGGTAATATTGCTACCCACATTTACATAGAAGTAGATTGTGAAAACTTAAATTTAGAAAGCTTACACCAAGCTTGGAGGCGATTAATTGACCACCATGATATGCTGCGGATGGTAGTTTTAGCTGACGGTAACCAGCAAATACTTGAGCAGGTGCCTCCCTATGAAATTGAAATTTTAAATTTGTCTGAGGAATCTCCTGAAACGATTGCTTCAGAGCTAGAGCAGATTCGCAATCAGATGTCCCATGAGGTTTTACCAACTAACCAGTGGCCTTTATTTCATCTACGGGCTACCCGTTTAAATGAACAATGTTTCCGCTTGCACGCCAGCATCGATATGTTAATATTTGATGCCTGGAGTACTTATGTTCTATTTAAGCAGTGGTCAGAACTGTACAATAATCCACAGAGTTCACTGCCTGCAACGGAAATCTCCTTCCGAGACTATGTGCTCGCGGAATTGGAACTCAAAGATAGTCCCCAGTATCTCAGTTCTCAGCAATATTGGTTCAACCGCTTAGATAACCTACCTCCAGCTCCAGAAATTCCCCAAGCGAAAGTAACTTCTGCAATTACTGATCCTCAGTTCAATACTCACACAGCTCAACTGTCTCAGAGTGATTGGCAACAGTTAAAAAACAAGGCGAGCAAAGCAAATTTAACCCCATCAGGGGTATTGTTAAGTGCTTTTGCCTCTGTCTTGAATTACTGGAGCAAAAGTTCAAAGTTTACCCTCAATCTGACTTTATTTAACCGTTTGCCCTTACACCCTCAAGTCAATGAGCTCATAGGCGACTTCACCTCTGTAATCTTACTAGAGGTAGATAACTCACAAGCAGTTCCATTCATTAGTCGTGCTCAAAAACTGCAAAGACAGCTGTGGGAAGATTTAGAGCATCGTTATATCAGTGGAGTAGAAGTGCAGCGAGAGCTCTATCGTCGAGGGCGTAGTCAACCAATGGGGGTAGTCTTTACTAGCACTTTGGGCTTAAAGTCTCTGGCTGATGAAGAGGTGGGGCGAGGATTCGGTTTGGAGCACTTTGGAGAGGTTGTGTATAGTGCAGCTCAAACGCCTCAAGTGTTGCTCGACCATATCGTAACCGAGGAGAAAGGAGCACTGGCATTTAGTTGGCATACAGTGGAAGGGCTATTCCCTGAAGGTCTCATCGAGCAAATGTTTGAGGCTTATTGTGATTTGCTTCAACAGCTAGCCACCTCTGACGAACCTTGGATGGAGACTTACCACCAACTATTACCAACAGCTCAACTAGCACTCCAAGCACAAGTGAATCAGACGACTCAATCTTGGTCTGAAGATATCTTGCATAGTTTGTTTGTTAAGCAAGTACAAGTTCAAAGTGAAGCGACAGCTGTTATTAGTCCCCAAAAAAGCCTAACTTATGGGGAACTCTATCAAAGGTCTCATCAATTGGGACATGGATTGCGGAAATTAGGAGTCAAACCGAATCAGCTGGTAGCCGTAGTCATGGAGAAAGGTTGGGAACAGGTAGTAGCAGTGTTAGGCATCTTGATGTCTGGTGGAGCTTACCTACCGATAGATCCTGGGCTACCCCAAGAAAGACAGTGGTATCTACTCGAGCAAGCACAAGTCACACAAGTATTGACTCAAACTCACCTCAAACAGTCTCTGGGTTGGCCTGAAGGAATCAAATGTTGGTCTGTAGATACTGAAGAGTTAGCAGAATATGATCCAAACCCCCTAGAACCAGTACAAACTTCAGAAGATTTAGCTTATGTGATTTACACTTCTGGTTCCACAGGTTTACCCAAAGGGGTAATGATCGATCATCGGGGAGCAATCAATACCATCCTCGACATCAATCAACGGTTTAAAGTAACACCATCTGACCGAGTACTCGCCTTAGCAGCGTTAAATTTTGACCTGTCAGTGTACGACATATTTGGTGTGCTAGGAGCAGGGGGAGCGATAGTGATGCCACCACCAAAAGCAGCAAAGGATCCAGCTTGCTGGAGAGAATTAATTATCGCTCACGAAGTTACCTTGTGGAACTCAGTTCCGGCTCTGATGCAGATGTTGGTAGAGCATTTATTAGGAACCTCAGCAACAGCAGTAGGTGATTTACGAGTGGTAATGTTGAGTGGAGATTGGCTGCCAGTAGACTTACCAAGCAAAATCCAATCTCTGTGGTCTAATGTTCAAGTGATGAGTTTGGGTGGAGCAACCGAAGCGTCAATTTGGTCGATTGGCTATCCGATTGAAAAGGTGGGGTCAGACTGGAAGAGTATTCCCTATGGTAAGCCCCTGTTAAATCAAAGTTTTTACGTACTGAATGAGTTGATGGAACCAAGACCAGTTTGGGTACCGGGACAACTTTATATTGGAGGGGTAGGTTTAGCTAAGGGTTATTGGAAAAATGAGCACAAGACCCAAGCAAGCTTTATTACCCATCCAGTCACTCAGGAACCGTTATAC
This sequence comes from Moorena sp. SIO3B2, assembly GCF_010692525.1. Lineage (NCBI taxonomy): Bacteria > Bacillati > Cyanobacteriota > Cyanophyceae > Coleofasciculales > Coleofasciculaceae > Moorena > Moorena sp. SIO3B2. Next base: position 49,197 of record NZ_JAAHHE010000001.1, on the reverse strand, counting down.
AAAACTGGGGATTTAGGCAGGTATTTACCGGATGGTAATATTGAGTTTTTAGGCCGAGAAGACTTCCAGGTAAAAATAAATGGTTATCGTGTTGAACTGGGGGAAATTGAAGTAGCATTAAAGCAATTTCCAGGAATTAAAGAAGCGATTGTTACTGCTATCGGAGAATCTCAACAAAGCAAACGCCTGGTTGCTTATGCCGTGTTCAAGGAAAAGTCTGTTATTAGCGATTCTTCCCTGACCGATATCCATCAGACAGAAGACAAAAATGAAGTGGGCCAGCCTGATCAAGAAATAAATTGTACTTCGGAACAATTGCGTAAGTACCTATGGCAAAAACTTCCCGAATATATGGTTCCTGATGATTATGTTATTTTGGAAGCTTTACCATTAACTGCCAACGGCAAAGTAGACCGTAAACGATTGCCCAAACCTCAAAGACAAACTATAGCCGATACGAATCAAAATATACTACCTCAAACCAAAACTGAACAACAAATTGCTGCTGTTTGGACAGAAGTTCTTGAGCTAGAAGAAGTAGGAATTCACGACAATTTCTTTGCCATAGGAGGAAATTCTTTACTTGTCATCAGAGTGCATAATAAATTGCAAGAACTATTAGGCATAGAATTGAAAGTAGTTGACCTGTTTGCTAACCCTACTGTACATTTTCTAAGTCAACACCTTACTCAGATTGGTAGTAAAGAATTATTTATGGAAACTAGTAAAACTCGTGGAGATGAGCGAGTTAAGAAAGGCACTACAAGAAAGGAAAGGCGCAATATTAGAAAAAGTCTACGCGGCAAAAAATAATTTTTTCCAAGTATTGTTGTATTGTTATAACTGTTATGAACAGCTAAGTAATTAAGAAATATAGCAAAATTAAAGTATGACAGTAAGATGATGGATGATTTAGAAGACCTTAACGATAATCAAGACATAGCAATTATAGGAATATCTGGACGTTATTCAGGAGCTGATGATATTGAACAGTTTTGGCAGAATGTTCGGGATGGAGTTGAATCAATATGTCTTTTTTCAGAACAAGAATTGCTCAACTCTGGGATCGAACAAGAGTTACTGAATAACTCTAACTACGTCAGGACTGGTAGTTTGATCTCAAACATAGATATGTTTGATGCTAGTTTCTTTGGCTATACTCCTAAACAAGCTGAAGAGATAGACCCGCAACAAAGGCTATTCCTCGAATGTGCTTGGGAAGTAATAGAGAGGGGTGGTTATAACCCGGATACCTATCAAGGTTCTATCGGGGTTTATGCTGGCATTACCATGAGCAGCTATTTCTGGAACAACGTTAATCCTTGTTTTGACTTTTCTTACCTCAATAGTAGTTCTTTTCAACAATTGCTGGCTAATGACAAAGATTACTTAGCAACTCGTGTTGCTTACAACCTGAATCTAACTGGACCGGCTATCACCGTTCAAACTGCTTGTTCCACTTCATTAGTAGCTGTTCATCTAGCTTGCCAAAGTTTGCTCAATGGGGAATGCGACATGGCTCTTGCTGGTGGTGTAACCATCCGTGTGCCTCAAGAAGTGGGATATTTGTATCAAGACGGGATGATTCTCTCCCCAGATGGTCATTGCCGAGCCTTTGATGCCAAAGCTGAGGGTACAAGGTATGGTAATGGTCTCGGAGTTGTACTACTCAAGGGACTCGAAGATGCTATTGCAGACAAAGATTATATCTATGCAGTAATTAAGGGTTCAGCCATTAATAACGATGGCTCTTTGAAAGTCGGCTACACCGCACCTAGTGTAGTAGGTCAAGCAGCGGTTATTTCAGAAGCTCAGGCTGTGGCTGGTGTGGAAGCAGAGACGATCACATATGTAGAAGCTCATGGCACAGGGACAAAACTCGGAGATCCGATTGAAATTGAAGCTCTGACCAAGGTTTTTCAGCAGAGCACCCAAAAACAAGGCTTTTGTGCTATTGGTTCAGTAAAAACTAATGTTGGGCATTTAGACGCAGCAGCAGGAGTAACGGGACTGATTAAAGCTACTTTGGCTCTCAATCACAAATTAATTCCCCCTAGCCTGAACTTTGAACAACCCAATCCCAAAATTGATTTTGTAAATAGTCCCTTTTTCGTCAATACAAAATTGTCAGAATGGAAAAGCAATGGCACGCCTCGCAGAGCTGGAGTTAGTTCTTTTGCCGTGGGAGGAACTAACGCCCATGTCATTCTCGAAGAAGCCCCAAAACAATTTAAAAACCAAGATATATATCAGCGTCCCTTACATTTATTAACCCTTTCAGCTCAAACTAAAGAAGCACTCGAAGAATTGGTTAGTCGTTATCAAAATTATCTAGAAACTAACCGAAAAATAGAACTAGCAGATATTTGTTATACAGCCAATAGTGGACGATTCCACTTCAACCATCGCCTTGCTATTATTGCCGCTGATCGACAACAATTAGCAACAAAACTCAGTAACCGAAGTGCTGGGGAAGAAGTAGTTGGGGTGTTTCAAAAAGAATTTTGTACCAGCAGTAATGTTCCTCAAGTAGCTTTCCTGTTCACTGGTCAAGGTTCCCAATATCTGAATATGGGACGGCAACTATACGAAACTCAGCCAACTTTTCGTCAAGCTTTGGAGGAATGTGACGAAATTCTGAGTTCGCTACTAGATCAATCTCTTTTAGCCGTTCTATATCATCAAACAACGGATGAGTCTGGTTCATCGCTACTAGACCAAACAGCTTATACTCAACCCGCCCTATTTGCTATCGAATATGCCCTCTTCAAGCTCTGGCAATCCTGGGGCATTGAACCAAATGTGGTCATGGGTCACAGTGTAGGTGAATATGTCGCAGCAACGGTAGCAGGGGTTTTCAGTTTAGAAGATGGTTTGAGATTAATTGCCAAGCGAGGGCAGTTGATGCAACAATTGCCATCTGTCGGTGAGATGGTATCGGTCATGGCATCAGAGTCGAAGGTGCAAGCAGTGATCGCAAACTACACGGAGAAATTGGGGTTAGCTCAGTCTAATGTGGGTATTGCAGCCATCAACGGACCAGAAAGTGTTGTGATTTCTGGAGCGAGTGCTGCGGTTAAAGCAATTAGTAGCAGCCTGGAATTGGAGGGAGTGAAAATCAAACTACTACAGGTATCTCACGCCTTCCATTCACCTTTAATGAGACCAATCTTGGCAGAGTTTGAAGCAGTAGCTCAACAAGTGAACTACCACCAACCTCAAATTCCACTCATATCTAATGTCACAGGAGAACAAGCTACCTGTGACATTAGTACACCGGACTACTGGGTGAATCATATCTGCCAACCAGTGCGGTTTGTCCAAAGTATGGAAACCTTGTACCAAGAAGGCTATGAAGTTTTCTTAGAAATTGGACCAAAACCAATTTTGTTAGGTATGGGAAGGCAGTGTTTACCAGAAGAGGTAGGTGTCTGGTTGCCTTCTCTGCGACTAGGGATGGAAGACTGGCAACAGATGCTTTTCAGTTTAGGACAATTGTATCTACAGGGAGCTGAAGTGGATTGGTTGGGAGTCGATCAAGATTATGGCTTTCAGAAAGTAGTATTGCCAACCTATCCATTCCAAAGACAACGTTATTGGATTGAACGGAGTCAAGGCAGAGGTGAAGACAAAGCCAAGCAAAATTTATCTGTTTCAACCTCATCTCCTGTAACTGAGCTATTAGATCGAGGAGACTATAAGCAGTTGACAGCAATGTTAACAGGAAACGGCTCCTTGACAGCAGTTGAAGTCGTGCAGCAACTGATTCACCACCATCAACAATCACTGGCACAAGCAGCTCTCAAGGATTGTTTGTACCATATAGAGTGGCAGCTCAAGCCTTCAACTCTAGCTCCAGAAACCCCTTCCCAGAATGGTCAATGGCTGATTATCGGAGGTGAGGCAACTGTGGCACAGAAGTTAGCAGAGCAGCTTGAGCAAAAACAGCAGAGTTGCTATGTTGTCAAGCAATTTCCTCAAGACTATTCACAACTGTTGCAGCAGGTTCAACAAGAAACTGAGCTGCCCTTGGTAGGGATTGTGTATTTGACCAGTGAGGAAGTCCCTTCTCAGATAAATACGACTTCTTCTCAAAGCTTGCTGGGACTACTACAAACCTTACTGCAAGACGACTCTTCAACTCCTGTAAAAGTTTGGGTAGTTACAGCAGGAGCAGTAGCTAAGGGAGAGCATCCTATCTCTGTAGCTCAGACTCCTCTATGGGGTATGGGAAAGGTTGTGTCACTCGAACACCCTGAGTTGTGGGGAGGATTAATTGACCTAGAACCAGGTAAAACTGCTGAAAATCACATGGAATGCCTTTTAAGGGAGCTGCTCAACCGTGATGCGGAAGACCAGGTAGTCTACCGTGGGGGTGAACGTTATGTACCCAGATTAGTGCGCAGTTCAGTTCCTACCTCGAAAATATTCAAAGTAGAGCCGACAGGAAGCTATCTGATCACAGGTGGATTGGGATACTTGGGATTGAAAGTAGCCGATTGGCTGGTTAAACAGGGTGTCCGCCATCTGATCCTACTTAGTCGTAGTGGTCTGACAAAGGAAACTCAACCCGCTGTGGAAGCACTGCAACAGACTGGGACTAATGTCAAAGTCCTGGCAGTCGATGTGGCTGATCTAACCGATATGGAACGAGTCTGGAAGCAGCTTGAAGCTGAGGAGAAACCTCTCAAAGGGATTATTCATGCGGCAGGAGTAGGAAGATTAGATACTCTCGAAGAGTTAACACCGGAAAAATGGGAGGCAGTGCTGCGTCCTAAAGTACAGGGTGGATGGAATCTACATCAACTATCTCGGAATGAGAATCTGGATTTCTTTGTCTGTTTCTCATCCATTGCCTCAGTTTGGGGCTCCCGAGGTCAGACCCATTATGCCGCAGCTAATCAGTTCCTAGATGGGTTGGTGCACTATCGTCATTCTTTAGACTTACCAGGATTAGCAATCAATTGGGGAGCCTGGGCAGGGGGTGGCATGACCACAAATGAGGCTCAGAGATGGCTAGCTCAAATTGGAGTAGAAGCACTCTCACCGGAGTTAGCTATTTCTGCATTGGAGCACCTAATATCTGCTAACCAAGTTCAGGTGACGGTGAGTCGCAATAACTGGCATCGCTTCAAGACGATGTATGCCGTTAAACGTCCGCGTCCACTCTTAGATCTCATAGCTGTTCTTCCTGAAGATATTGAAGATAAGACCAATCCAGCTCCTGGTTTGCTACAAAGGTTGGAAGCTGTAACCGAAACTCAGAGAAGGGAACTGCTGCGACAAGCACTACAAGAGGAAGTCGCTCGAGTTTTAGGTTTACCCATCACAAACAAACCAGGTTCAGAAGTAGGATTTTTTGAGATGGGCATGGACTCGCTGACCGCTGTAGACTTAAGGGATAGACTGAGCAAGCTTTTGGGAGTAAATTTATCTTCAACTTTGACCTTTGATTTTCCCAATATTGAAAAGTTGGAGAAATATCTAATCAACCAGCACCTTGTCAAAGTTGGTCTTTTTCGGACTGAGATTGATCAAGATCAACAAGAAGACGATTCACTGGAAGCTAAACTTCTAGACGAGATTAAGCAATCATCCAATCAAGAGCTTGAAAGCTCAATTGATCAAATATTGGAATCGATAATCAATTAAACAAAGTTATGTTGAATAAATTTACTAAAAAAGAGCAAATATTGAGTGAAAAACAGCAAATTAAGCAACTGTCTCCTTTGCAGCGAGCTGCATTAGCTCTGAAAAAATTAGAGACTAAGCTGAATAATACTTTGCACGAACCAATTGCCATCATTGGCATGAGTTGTCGGTTTCCTGGTGGAGCCTCTAGTCCAGAGAAATTCTGGCAGTTGTTGCAAGGGGGGAGCAGTGCGCGATCGCAAATCCCAAGAGAGAGATGGAATATTGAAGCCTATTACGACCCTGACCCAGATGCTCCGGGTAAGATGCTCACATGTCACGGCCACTTTGTGGACAATGTTGACCAATTCGATCCAGAATTTTTCGGCATTTCCCCTCGTGAAGCAACGGCAATGGATCCCCAACACCGCCTACTGCTGGAGGTGAGTTGGGAGGCATTAGAGCAAGGTGGGCAAGTGTTAGAGCGCTTGGAGGAAGCTGCTGTTGGGGTCTTTATCGGCAATGATGGTCGTGACTACGAACAATTGCTCCAGCAGCATTTGCAACAGGAGCCAGAGAGTCCATTAGTCACCTATGCAGGAACAGGTAATGCTTTATCCAATGCAGCTGGTCGTTTAGCTTACACCTTTGGTTTTACCGGACCTACAGTCACAATTGACACCGCTTGCTCCTCATCTCTGGTAGCCATTCATCAAGCCTGTAATAGTTTACGACTCGGAGAATGCCAGATGGCTCTGGCGGGAGGAGTGAAATTACATTTAACCCCAAACTCCTATATTGATGCCTCCAAAGCTAGAATGATTTGCGCCGATGGTCAGTGTAAGACTTTTGATATTTCAGCAGATGGTTTTGGACGGGGTGAGGGCTGTGGTATGGTGCTGCTCAAACGTCTGAGTGATGCACAGGCTGATGGAGACCAGATTGTAGCAGTGATTCGGGGTAGTGCAGTCAATCAGGATGGACCGAGCAGTGGGTTAACAGTGCCCAATGGGCAGTCGCAACAAAGATTAATCAAGCAAGCTCTAGCTCAAGCACAGGTTAAGCCTTCTGAGATTAGTTATTTGGAAGCTCATGGAACTGGGACTTCCTTGGGAGACCCTATAGAGGTAAATGCAGTGGTGGCAGTGCTGGGAGAGGATCGCACTCCAGAATATCCGTTGTGGATGGCTTCGGTAAAGACAAACATTGGTCATTTAGAAGCAGCTGCGGGAGTATCTGGACTAATTAAGGTGGTGTTATCGCTACAGCATCGACTCCTGCCAGCCCATCTAAACTTGCACCAACCTAATCCCAAGATTGACTGGCAGCCTTGGCTACAAGTACCAAAGCAACTGACGCCATGGGAAGTATCAGGTCATCGGTTGGCAGGGGTAAGTTCCTTTGGATTCACTGGGACGAACGCCCATGTGGTAATAGAGGAAGCACCATCTTCACAAAAAAGTCCTCAGGTAGAGAGGGAAAGACCATGGAATATATTGGCGTTATCTGCCAAAAACCAAGAGGCATTGCTGCAACTAGTCCAAAGCTATAGTCAGCATCTGGAGAGAGCTCCAGAGCAAGAGCTGGTAGATATATGCTTCACTGCTAACACTGGAAGGTTGTCATACATTCATCGCTTGAGTTTGGTAGCGGCCACAAAAGCTGAACTGCAAGAGAGACTGAAGGCTTTCGGCACAGAGGAAGAGGTTACCGGGCTCGTGAGTGGGGTCGTCAGTGGCGGTGAGTCCCCCAAAGTGGCAATGTTATTCACGGGTCAGGGTTCTCAGTATGTGGGTATGGGTAGACAGCTTTATGAGACTCAGCCGACTTTCAGAAAAGCTCTAGAACAATGTGCGGAAATTTTGCAACCCTACCTGGACAGGCATTTACTGGAAGTTCTCTATTCATTGGAAGCAGAGGAGTCTGTCCTGGAACAGACTGCTTATACCCAACCTGCTTTGTTTGCCCTAGAATACGCCTTATTCCAACTCTGGCAATCCTGGGGCATTAAACCAGATGTAGTCATGGGTCACAGTGTCGGAGAATATGTAGCAGCAACTGTAGCAGGAGTTTGGAGTTTAGAAGATGGCTTGAAACTAATTGCAGCCAGGGGAAGGTTGATGCAACAGTTGCCCTCTGGTGGTGAAATGTTTTCAGTCATGGCTTCAGAGTCTAAAGTTCGAGAAACATTGAAAGAAATGGCTCTTGGTGAGCAAGTGGCTATTGCAGCAATCAATGGGCCCCAAAGTATAGTAATTTCTGGAGAGTCAGAAGCAGTAAGAGCGATCGCTACTAACCTAGAATCGGAGACAATCAAAACCAAGCAACTACAAGTATCCCATGCTTTCCATTCACCATTAATGGAACCGATGTTGGTCGAGTGGGAAGCTCTAGCCAATCAAATCGCCTACAATCAACCAAAAATTCCAATCATATCTAACGTTACAGGAACAACAGCAGATAGTAGCATTACTACCGCCCAATATTGGGTAAATCATGTACGTCAACCGGTAAGGTTTGCCCAAAGTATGGAAGCTTTAGACAAACTTGGCTCTGAAGTATTCCTAGAAGTCGGACCGAAACCAATACTATTAGGCATGGGAAGGCAATGTCTACCAGAAGGGGTCGGTGTGTGGTTGCCATCATTGCGTCCGGGAGTAGATGCATGGCAACAAATGCTCTTGAGCTTAGGACAGTTATATGTACAGGGAGTCAAAGTAGATTGGTTAGGATTTGACCGAGATTATGCTCGTCAGAAAGTCACGTTACCCACTTATCCTTTCCAGCGAGAACGCTACTGGGTGGAAGCTCCCAAGACTGTCGTTCTATCAGGTCAACAGGTACACCGATTGTTGGGCAACAAGCTGGAGTTAGCATCGACGGGACAGACAATCTACCACCAAGACATAAACTTGAACAATCATCCGTGGATTGGTGATCACCGTGTCTATGACACCCCAGTGATTCCGGGTGTGAGCTACATAGCTATGACCCTAGCCGCAGTTGGAGTACCAGCAGCAGTTGAGGATATTAACTTCCAGCAACCACTCTTCCTTGCCGAGTCCAACACCACACGGGAAACACAGTTAATGCTTCATACGGCTGACAATGTTGGTAAACAATTTGTAGAAGTCTTCAGTCGGGATGGTGCTAAGCAGGAGGAATGGCAACAGCATGCAAGTATGAGCGTTTCAGAGAATCCGCCACCACCTCCTACTCTGAGTGTAGATATCCCGGCCCTATGTGAGCAGTTGCGACCACTGGACACCGATACCCTCACTGAAATCTATGCCAGTATCTCCCTGGTTTACGGTCCAATGTTGCAGGCTGTCCGACAGGCGTGGATAGGTGAGGAGACTAGCCTGCTCGAAATTGAAGTCCCAAAGGCACTGGCATTCCAGTTGGCTGGGGAACCTATCCATCCGGTGCTGATTGATGCTTGCACACGCCTAACGCCAGATCTATTCGATTTCAGCTCTGACTCAGGTGTGTTTTGGGCACCTTGGCGGGTCAAAGAGATGACGCTTTCGCATCCAACACCGAGCCGCTTCTATGCTTATGTGGAGGAACCATCCCGCGTCAACGAGCAGTTGCAGACGCGCTCTTATGACATCCAGTTGCTGGATGAAACAGGTCAGGCGTTCGGTCGCATTAACGGTTTCACGGTCAAGCGAGCCCCAAGTCAGCTATTTCTGAAGAGTTTACAGCCAGATGTGAGTAATTGGCTTTATCAGCTACAGTGGCAACCCTCAGAGGTTAAGGAAACAGTACCCTTGGCTACATCGCGTATGTGGTTGTTGTTTGTACCTGAGGGAGTTTGGGCAGAACAATTGACAAGCTCTTTGGCTCAACTTGATCAGCAGTATGTAGTAGTCTCACCAGGAGACGATTTTCGGTATCTGAGCGAGTATCACTACCAAGTGTGTCCTACCCAAAAGGAATCTTTCCAACAATTGTTGCAGAAGATAGTTGAGAAAGGGGTTACTCTGCAAGGTGTGGTTCACTTGTGGAGTCTGCTCAGTGACTCACAACAGTTGAACCAAGCTCAAGAACTTGTCTGTGGAAGTACACTACACTTAATCCAAGCTCTAGGCGAAGTGTTTGATTCTCAAGTACCCCCTCTGTGGTTGGTAACTCAGGGAGCTCAATGTATAGCAGCTCAAACTACCATACATGTGCAGCAATCCCCTTTGTGGGGTCTGGGTCGGGTGATTGCGTTGGAGCATCCCGAGTTTAAATGCCACCGTGTAGACTTGGATCCGGACAATGCCAGCATTGCTGAGGGAGTAGAAATGCTACTGCAAGAGTTGTTGGCTCCTGATGCTGAAGACCAAGTAGCCTATCGACAAGGAGAACGCCATGTAGCTAGACTGGAACGTTTTGTGCCCCAATCTTCAGGCGAATACCCTCAGCAACTCCGGCTGAGAGCTTACGGCACTTTAGACAATCTTGTACTTCAACCTCAGCAGCGCCGACAGCCTGAAAGGGGAGAAGTGGAGATTCAAGTTAGGGCAGTTGGTCTCAACTTCCGCGATGTTCTCACTGCTTTAGGCATGATGCAGGAATATACTCAACATCTATTTGACAGTGCCGAGCAGGTAGTCTTTGGTGGGGAATGTGCTGGTGTGGTGGTAGCTGTAGGCTCTGATGTTGAGCATTTACAAGTAGGTGATGAGGTTGTGTTGGCTTTAGCCATAGGGTGCCTGGCCCACTATATGACAATTCCAGCTGATTTAGCACTACCTAAGCCCCAACACCTAAGTTTTGAAGCAGCAGCCACTTTGCCTACAGCTTTTATCACAGCTCACTACGGATTGAACTATTTAGCCAACCTACAACCGGGAGAACGAGTGTTGATTCATTCCGCTGCAGGGGGAGTTGGACAGGCTGCGGTTCAGTTGGTTCAAAACAGGGGAGCCGAAGTCTTTGCGACAGCCAGTCCTCCCAAATGGAAGTTTTTGCAGCAGCAGGGAGTAGAGCAAATCATGAATTCCCGGACTCTGGAATTTGCTGAGCAAGTACAAGCAGCTACTGAGGATATGGGAGTGGATGTGGTGCTCAACAGCTTCAATGAAGAGTACATTCCCCAGAGCTTTCAAGCCTTAGCTCATGGAGGTCGATTTATTGAAATCGGTAAAATTAATATTTGGTCACAGAGCAAAGCACAAGAATACCGTCCGGATGTCAAGTATGAGGTTTTTGACCTGGTGGAGATGGTGCGAGAGCAGCCTGAGCTAGTAGCGCAGCTCTGGAGCGAACTAGGCACAGAGTTGAAGACGGGGAAATTGCAACCTCTGCCGCATCAAGTGTTTGAGTTAGGACAGGTGCACGAAGCTTTCCGATATCTTCAACAAGCAAAGCATATAGGGAAGGTTGTGGTTGCTATTCCCCCATTGAGAGAACAAAAGAAAGAGATACAAGCACAGGGTAGCTATTTAGTGACAGGAGGATTAGGCGCTTTGGGATTAGAGGTCTCAAAGTGGCTAGTGGATAAGGGAGCTCGTCACTTGGTATTGATGGGACGCCGTTCTCCTTCAGCTGAAGCACAAATAAAGATCGCACAGTTGGAGGATATGGGGGTAAAGGTGAGCGTTCAGCTTGCTGATGTTTCTTGCTCCCAGCAAGTATCTCAGATGATGGAGAGAATTGAAAGGGAGTTGCCTAGCTTGCGAGGAGTGATTCATGCCGCCGGGGTTTTGGATGACGGGGTACTGCAAAATATGAGTTGGCAGCAGTTCGTAAAAGTAATGCTTCCCAAAGTACAGGGTACTTGGCATTTGCATCAACTGACCAAAGATCTACCCTTAGATTTCTTTGTTTGTTTTTCCTCCATGTCTTCTCTGCTGGGAAATCTTGGTCAAGGAAATTATGCCGCAGCTAATGAGTTTATGGATGCAGTAGCTCATTATCGTCGCAGTATGGGGTTGCCAGGATTGAGTATCAATTGGGGAGCCTGGGCATCATCAGGGATGGCAGCTAGTTTAGCAGGTCAGCATCAGCAAAGGCTGGAAACCATTGGTATCCGTGCCATAGAACCTCAGCAAGGAATGCAGGCATTGGGGTCATTGTTATCACAGACTCCCAGCCAAGTTGGGGTTTTGCCCATTAATTGGTCAAAGTTTGTCAGTACACTACCAGGTGGGCAAAAGATGCCATTCTTGGAGGCATTGATTTCTACTGAGCCATCATTAACCCAAAAGTCAGCATTTAGAGAACAACTAGAAGCAGCAGCTGTTTCAGAGCGTCAAGAGTTATTAACAAATCACATTCGCTCAGCGATCGCCAAAGCATTAGGTTGGAGGGATGGACAAAAAATAGGAATGCGTCAACCTTTGTTTGACTTAGGATTAGATTCTCTGATGGCAGTGGAATTGAAAAATCGCTTGGAGTCAAGTTTAGAAACTAACTTAAGTTCAACACTGTTATTTGATTATCCTACGGTAGAGGCTTTGGTAGAGTATTTAGCAAACGATGTCATCCCAATAGAATTCTCTTCCAACCTAGATGAAATAGAAAATTTAGAACAAGAGGAAATAGATAACACATTTCGTTTTCAGGAAATGTCTGAAGATGAAATGGCCAATATACTGGCTAGAAAATTAGAATCTCTGGAGGGTAAAAAAAGCTAATGAAAAAAAGTCAAAGTAGCCGAACCATAGACTATAAAGCATTAATGGAAAATGCTTTTCTCCAGATAGAAACTTTGCAGTCTAAGTTAGAAGCTTTTGAAAATCAAGAAAAAGAACCCATAGCGATAATTGGCATGGGCTGTCGCTTCCCTGGTGGAGTAGATTCTCCTGAAGCCTTTTGGCAGTTACTCAATGATGGAGTAGATGCGATCGCCGAAGTACCTAAAAATAGATGGAACATTGATGAGTATTATGACCCAGACCCAGATGCTCCCGGCAAAATTGCTACCCGCGACGGTGGTTTTCTCTCCGAAATAGATCGCTTTGATGCCCCATTTTTCGGGATTTCTCCCCGAGAAGCTCACAGCTTAGACCCCCAACAACGCTTGTTGCTCGAAGTGAGTTGGGAAGCTATCGAAAGGGCTAACATTGTCCCGGACAAATTGTTTAATAGTCTCACAGGAGTTTTTATTGGCATCGGTAGTAACGACTACTTAAATAAGCTGGCAACCTCTGAAATACCAGAAGCTTATTGGGGTACAGGTAATGTACCGAGTGCCGCTACAGGTCGTTTATCATACATCTTGGGACTTACTGGACCGAATCTGGCAGTAGATACTGCTTGCTCTTCCTCTTTGGTATCAGTGCATCTGGCTTGTCAGAGTTTGCGACAGCGAGAATGCAATCTAGCTCTAGCAGGAGGTGTGAATCTAATTCTATCTCCCAAGTTTAGTATTGTTTTCTCTCAGGCCAAAATGTTATCTCCCGATGGTAGGTGCAAGACCTTTGATGCTTCTGCCAATGGTTATGTGCGTGGTGAAGGATGCGGAGTGATTGTTTTGAAACGACTTTCCGACGCACTAGCTAATGGAGATAATGTTCTAGCAGTAATTCGCGGCACGGCAGTCAATCAAGATGGACCGAGTGGTGGTTTAACAGTACCTAACGGACCATCTCAAGAAGTTGTGATTCGCCAAGCCTTGGCCAATGGGGGTGTGGAGCCAGCCAGTGTCAGTTATATTGAAGCTCATGGTACCGGAACTTCCCTGGGAGACCCCATTGAAGTCGGAGCGTTGGGAAAGGTATTTGGCAAAAACCACTCTATTGAACAGCCTGTGATCATTGGTTCCGCTAAAACTAATATTGGTCACTTAGAAGTAGCAGCAGGAATTGCAGGTTTGATGAAGGTAGTTCTACAACTGCAACATGAACAAATAGCACCATCACTGCATTTTAATCAGCCTAACTCTTATATTAATTGGTCACAATTACCTCTACAAGTTCCGACTAAACCGACCCCTTGGCAAACCAATGGGAAAAGTCATATCGCGGGAGTAAGTTCCTTTGGTTTTAGTGGGACTAATGCCCATGTGATCCTAGAAGAATCACCAATAGAAGGCAATAGACAAAATCCCCAAGAAGGGAAGACAACAGGCAACAGTGAAGATTACTTGGAACGCTCAGTTCATCTGTTAACACTCTCAGCCAAAACCCAAACTGCTCTTAGTGATTTACTCAGTAATTCTCAAAATTATCTAAAAACTTATCCCAAACTAGAAATAGCCGATATCTGTTATACAGCCAACACAGGACGTACCCACTTCAACCACAGACTAGCAGTTGTTGCCTCTAACCGACAAAAATTAGTGGACAAACTCCGACAGCACCAACAGGAAGAAGAGGTAACCGGAATTTTTTCAGGGGAACTGCCCAACAACAACACAACACCCAAAATCGCCTTTCTATTCACAGGGCAAGGCTCACAATATGTGAACATGGGCAGGCAGTTGTATCAAGAATCACCAACTTTCCGTGAAACGATTAACCAATGTGAGGACATTCTCAGTAACCTAGAAACGTTTCAGGAAAAGTCACTACGAGAAATACTCTATCCAACAGATGACTCATCAGATTCCTCCCTACTAGCTCAAACAGCCTATACTCAACCTGCTTTATTTGCCATAGAATATGCCCTATTTAAACTCTGGCAATCGTGGGGGATTAAACCAGATGTCGTTATGGGTCATAGTGTAGGAGAATATGTAGCGGCAACTGTAGCAGGAGTATGGAGTTTAGAAGCTGGTTTGAGGCTAATTGCCGCTAGAGGCTCTTTGATGCAGAAATTACCTGCTGGTGGCGAGATGATTTCAATTATGGCATCAGAGTTGAAAGTTCTAGAGACTTTGAAAGGGATGTCCCTAGGAGAAAAAGTAGCCATAGCAGCCATCAATGGACCCGAAAGCACAGTAATTTCTGGCGAAGCCGAAGCAGTAAGAGCGATCGCAACTAATTTTGAATCCGTTGGCATCAAAACCAAACAACTACAAGTGTCTCACGCTTTCCATTCTCCTCTGATGGAACCGATGCTAGCAGAATTTGAAGCAGTAGCCAAAGAAATGAGCTATAGTCAGCCTCAGATACCTCTAATATCAAATATTACTGGTCAACAGGTGAATTTGGAAATTACCACTGCCGAATATTGGGTAAATCATGTGTGCCAACCAGTGCGGTTTGCCCAGAGTATGAAAACTCTGCATCAGGAAGGATATGAGTTATTCCTAGAAATCGGACCTAAACCAATATTATTAGGAATGGGGCGTCAATGTTTACCAGAAGAAGTGGGTGTCTGGTTACCATCATTGCGTCCGGGAGTAGAAGAATGGCAACAGATGCTCTCTAGTTTGGGACAGTTATATGTACAGGGAGCCAAAGTAGATTGGTCAGGATTTGACCAAGACTATAACCGTGATAAAGTAATATTGCCAACATATCCCTTCCAACGACAACACTACTGGGTAGAAACAAAAGATAATGGATATCAAAGCAATGCTTCTTTTGCAGAGAAAGATACTAATACTGAGATCGTCAACCTCCTCAGTAAAGGAGAAATTGACACCTTAGCACAACAACTGGAAAAAGCAGCAAACTTTTCACCAGAACAGCTTAAACTTTTACCGAAAATCTTAGAACTACTAACTAAGCAACATCAGCAACAATTAGCAGCAGCAAGGATTAAAGATTGGTTCTATCAACTTCAGTGGCAACCTTTACCTGAAATTTACCTAAAAAACGGCATTCAAGTGAGTCATTGGTTGATTTTTGCCGACAATACGGGGGTAGCAGAGAAATTAGCCCAAAAATTACAACAGCAAGGACATAAATGTAGCTTAGTTTATCGAGCAGATAAATATCAACAACTAGCAACAGGAAGATATCAACTCAATCCCTCTGCTCCTGAAGAATTTGGACAACTTTATGAAGCCATTATAGAAACCAGTCAACTGCCCTTATCAAGGGTAATCCATTTGTGGAGCTTAGATGCTCCAGTTACGGAACATTTAACCCTAAACACCTTAGAGCAGACTCAACTGTGGGGGTGTGCTAGTGTATTGCACCTGCTACAAAGTGTGCTCAAAACTACCAATGTTCCTCAATTATGGCTAGTCACCAGGGGCGCTCAGTCAGTATTATCGAACATGGAAAAACTAACAGTAGCTGCCTCACCCTTGTGGGGATTAGGTAGAGTCGTGTCTCTAGAACATCCGCAGCTTTGGGGGGGATTGGTAGATTTAGACCCGCAAACATCAGAAGAGGATGTAGAAAAGCTGTTGCAATTACTAGTAAACAACTCAGAAGAAGACTATCTAGCTTTACGAGAAGGAAAAACCTATGTAGCCCGTTTGGTTCAGCAATCTCTTCAGGCATCTGTTGAAGCACTATCCTTAGCATCTGATGCCACTTACTTAATTACAGGAGGACTCGGAGCTTTAGGGTTACATACAGCACAATGGCTAGTAGAAAAGGGCGCTCGACATCTGGTGTTGACTGGACGTAGTGCTCCATCAGAAAAAGTACAAGAAATCATAGAAAAGTTAGAACAAGCAGGAGCTAAAGTTAAGGTTTTGTTAGGAGATATTTCTCTTGAACAAGATGTTGCCCAAATTATTGAACAGATTCAGACATCTTTACCTATACTAAAAGGTATTATTCATGCCGCCGGAATACTTGATGACGCAACCCTGCAACAGATGAGTTGGGAGAATTTTGCCAAAGTAATGGCACCAAAGGTAGGAGGAACTTGGCATTTACATCAATTTACCCAAGAGCTACCGTTAGATTTCTTTGTCTGCTTCTCTTCAATAGCTTCCTTAATCGGTTCACCAGGTCAAGGAAATTATGCTGCTGCCAATGCCTTTATGGATGCTTTGGCTAACTATCGTCGAAGTAGAGGATTGTCTGGATTAACTATTAACTGGGGTCCTTGGGCGTCTGGAGGAATGGCGAATAATTTAGCGGCTCAGCATCAAAATCGCATCCATACCAGTGGAGTTAATGATATTGCCCCCGAACAAGGAATGTCTGCCTTGGAGCAACTGTTAGCCAATCAAACTCTAACTGGACAAATTGGTGTAATATATGTAGAGTGGTCATTATTGGCACAACAGTGGAGTAATCTAAATAAAAGTTCATTACTACAGGAACTATTACACCAAGATGAATTACAGCAACAAGATATTCTGAAGCAGAAGCTAGAACGAGAAATTTTAGATCAATTAGATAAGGCATCAGCAGGCGAACGTAAGGAAATTCTAAAGGAACACATTCGAGGGCAAGTAGCCAAGGTATTAGGCTTAAGTTCATCTCAATTACCAGAAATCAATTTGGGCTTTATGGAAATGGGGATGGACTCTTTGACAACAGTGGAATTAAAGAATCGATTACAAGCTCAACTAGGGATTACCTTACCTGGGACAGTAGCTATGGAATATCCCACAATTGACAAACTATCTCGGTATATATTTGAAGAAGTCATGGGATGGAAATCAGTAGCAGATTCCGAGAGTAATTTACCTGAACGAAAAGAGGTAGATGTAGATGAGCAGATTTTGCCAGTTATCGAAGATATCTCAGAAGAGGAATTTGAAGCACTAGCAGCTCAACAATTAGAAAAAATTAAGAGTATGCTTTGATAAACTTCTGAAATAAGGACAGTTTAATTAATCAAAAAGTCAAATAATAAGTCAAGGATCAAAATTCATGGAACCGACTACCAACAAAGAGCAACTATCATTATCCAAACAGATGTTTCTGGCGCTAAAGCAAGCAGAAGCTAAGTTGGAGATGATGGAACTTGCCAAAAGTGAACCTATTGCCATTATTGGTATTGGTTGTCGATTCCCAGGAAATGCCAACACTCCAGAAAGCTTCTGGCAACTGTTAGCTAATGGTGAAGATGGAGTTAGAGAAATTCCACCTGAACGCTGGAATCCAGATTATTTTTACCATCCTGACCCTGATACTCCAGGGAAAATGTATATCCGTCATGCTTCCTTAGTGGATCAGGTAGATCAGTTTGAGCCTGAGTTTTTTGGCATCTCTCCGAGAGAAGCCCATAGCCTTGACCCACAACAACGTTTTCTTTTAGAAGTAACTTGGGAAGCTTTAGAAAGAGCGGGAATTAACCCCCAACAATTAGAAAATACCCACACAGGAGTGTTTCTAGGTATGGGTCAAAACGATTATGCTGATTTGGGTTTTAACCAACTAGAAAATATCAGCCCTTACGATGCTACAGGCAATGGCTTTTGTTTTGCCGCAGGTAGGCTATCTTACTTCTTGGGATTGCAAGGTCCATCTTTAGCAATAGATACAGCTTGTTCAGCATCTCTGGTAGCTATACATGAGGCTTGCCATAGTCTGCGTCGGGGTGAGTCTAATCTGGCTTTAGCAGGAGGGGTACAACTGATACTCTCTCCTCACGTTACCACCGCACTATCAAAATTGAAGGCTCTATCACCGGATGGCAGATGTAAGACTTTTGATGCTGCGGCGGATGGTTATGGTAGGGGAGAGGGATGTGGCATGGTAGTACTTAAGCGCCTGTCTGATGCTCTTAAAGATGGTGACCAAATCTGGGCAGTGATTCGTGGTTCAGCGGTTAATCATGATGGACCTAGTAGTGGGCTGACAGTACCTAATAAACTAGCCCAAGAACAGCTTATTCAACAAGCTCTCAAAGCAGCCAAAATAGAACCATCTCAGGTAGGTTATGTGGAAGCTCATGGTACAGGAACTTCCTTAGGGGATCCGATGGAAGTTAGAGCCTTAGGCACGGTGTTTGAGGAGGGACATAACCAAGAACATCCTTTGAGGATTGGTTCAGTTAAAACCAATATCGGTCACCTAGAAGCCGCAGCGGGAATTGCCGGATTGATTAAGGTAGTTCTACAACTCCAACATCAAAAAATTGCACCATCACTGAATTTTAAACATCCTAACCCCTATATTGATTGGGAGAATCTACCTCTAGAAGTTCCCACTCAACTGACACCTTGGTCCTCATCCAGTGGTCAACGAGTGGCAGGAGTTAGTTCCTTTGCTATTAGTGGCACTAATGCTCATATAGTGCTAGAAGAAGCTCCAAGAGAAGGCAACAGGCAACCCCCCCCTGTGTCCCCCCAAGGGGGGAAGGCAACAGGCAACAGTGAAGATTGCTTAGAACGTTCAATTAATCTACTAACGCTGTCAGCGAAAACAGAAATCGCCCTGGCGGAGTTAGTCATTAGTTATCTCCATTATCTGGAAAATCATCCAGAATTGGAGCTAGAAGATGTCTGTTATACAGCCAACACAGGAAGAGCTCATTTCAAACATCGATTAGCGGTTATTGCTGCTGACCGCAAAGAACTAGTAGAAAAACTACATTACCAGGAAACTGGGGAGCAAGCAGTTGGACTATTTTCTGGACATGCTAGCAAAAATCCACCGAAAATAGTTTTCTTGTTCACTGGTCAAGGTTCCCAGTATGTGAATATGGGAAGGCAACTCTACGAAACTCAGCCGACTTTCCGTAAAGCTTTGGAACAATGTGACCAAATTTTAGAGTCCTATCTGGAATATCGACTCTTAGAAGTTCTCTATCCTCAAAATGCACCATCATCAAGCTCCTCTCTACTAGACCAAACAGCTTATACCCAACCCGCCTTATTTGCTATAGAGTATGCCTTGGCTAAGTTATGGGAATCTTGGGGAATTAAACCCAATGCGGTAATGGGTCACAGTGTGGGAGAATATGTAGCAGCAACAATAGCAGGAATTTTTAGTTTAGAAGATGGTCTAAAACTCATTGCAGCTAGGGGAAGGTTAATGCAACAGTTACCCTCTGATGGTGAGATGGTTTCAGTCATGGCTAAGAAGTCAAAAGTTCGTGAATTGATTACCCCCTACACAGACAAGGTCGCAATTGCTGCAATTAATGGACCAGAAAGTGTGGTTATTTCTGGTGAAACAGAAGCTATTGCAGCTATTGTCAATCAATTAGAGTCAGAGGGAGTCAAAACTAAAAGACTACAAGTATCCCATGCTTTTCATTCACCATTAATGGAACCGGTGTTGGCAGAGTTTGAAGCTGTAGCTAATCAAGTTACCTACCATCAACCAAAAATACCACTAATTTCTAATGTTACAGGCACAAAAGTAGACAATAGTATTACCACAGCCAACTATTGGGTCAATCATATACGCCAGCCCGTAAAGTTTGCTGCTAGTATGGAAACCCTGCACCAACAAGGTTTAGAAATATTCCTAGAAATAGGAGCCAAACCAATATTATTAGGCATGGGACATCAATGTCTGCCAGAAGGGGTAGGTGTCTGGTTGCCTTCTTTGCGTCCTGCGGTAGATGAATGGCAACAGATACTCTCTACTTTAGGACAGTTGTATGTACATGGAGTTCAAGTAGATTGGTCAGGATTTGACAGAGATTATAACCATCAGAAAGTCGTGTTACCAACTTATCCCTTCCAACGTAAAAGGTATTGGGTTGAAACAACTAATGATTGGGATGGAAAAGCAATCTCTACAACTAAACTCCATCCTCTGATTAATCAAAAGTTTCAATCTCCCTTATCAAAAGAAATCTTTTTTGAGTCTTACTTTAGCACTGAAAATCTGCCATTTTTAGCTGACCACATTGTGTATGAACAAGTGGTAGTTCCTGGTGCCAGTCATATCTCCCTCTTGTTAGCAGCGGCATCTCTAACCTTTGCCGCAACCGAATGTCAAATCGAGGATATTCTGTTTCCTCAAGCACTGGCAATTCCGGAACAAGGGGTGCGAACAGTTCAGGTGGTTTTGACACCGCAAAATAACTCTTTTTCATTTCAAGTGATTAGCTTTGACGACTCTTTAGAATCACAGATTAATCAAGTTTCAAACAATGGTAGTCACATCAGTGACTGGGCAGTTCATGCCACAGGAAAATTGTCTGTTGCCAATGCTGAGCAATCACTAATACCTCTAGAAGAAATTCAAGCCAGATGTAGCCAAAAAATAGATAGTGCAGAAATTTACCAGCATCTCTGGGATAGACAGATTCACTTAGGACAGAGTTTCCGTTGGATAGAGCAGGTATGGTTAGGAGAGGGAGAAGTTCTTTGTCAAATGAAAGTCCCAAAAACTATCCTTAATACAACAAAGTATCAACTACATCCGACTCTAGTTGACTCGTGCTTTCAATCAATAATCGCACTTGTTTTAGATCAATCTGGCAACAAGAATGAAACGTTTGTTCCGTTCAGTATAGATAAATTCACTTTCTATAATAGTTCTGATAATGATCTGCTTTGGTGTTATACCTGTGGCTCGAAAGATAAACAATCAGGAGAAAAATTCAAAGCCGATATACAATTGTTTGACCAACATGGGCAGCTAGTTGCTCAGGTTATTGGTTTTGAAGGTAGGAAAGCTAATCCCAAAATTTTGTTGATGACTCTGGGTTCAGATTTGAGTAATTGGTTGTATGAAGTAGAATGGAGAACCAAAGGTCTTTTGGGCAGGTTGCTACCTCCAGATTTTCTGCTAGATCCTGTAGAAGTCTCCCAGCAATTGGCTCCCAGTCTCACAGAATTAGTAACTCTCTTAGATAATGCTCGCACCTCAGAAATCGGAACTCAATTAGAAGAATTAAGCGTAGATTATATAGTGCAAGGTTTGTTGCAGATGGGTTGGTCATACCAGCCGACAGAGAGCTTCGACTTAGATGCAGCAGCCCAATGTTTAGGGGTAGTTCCAACTCAGGTAAGGCTATTCGAGCGTCTACTACAAATCCTAGCAGAAGTAGGAATACTCCAGTCTAATCAACAGCAGTGGCAGGTTCAAAAAACAGCGCAGAAAGTCAACCCGAGTAAACAAAGCCAGAGTCTACTAAGTCAATATCCAGATGAAGCAGCAACATTGACATTATTGGAGCGTTGTGCATCTCAACTAAGCGGGGTACTACGAGGAGAAATTGACCCAGTGCAACTGGTGTTCCCTCAAGGGGATTTAACCACAGCAACCCAACTGTATAAAGACTCAGCTGTAGCAAAAGTGATGAACACGATAGTGGAAAAAGTCATCATGAAAGCTATGGAGAAGTTACCACCTAGCCGAGGAATACGTTTGTTGGAAATCGGAGCCGGAACAGGAGGGACGACAAGCTATATTCTGCCTCACCTCAATCCTAACCAAACAGAATATATCTTCACCGATATAGGAGCATTGTTTACGAGTAAAGCCCAAGAGAAATTCCAGGATTATCGATTCTTGGGATATCAAACCTTAGATATAGAGGTAGACCCAAGCAGCCAAGGATTTGAGTCTCATCGATATGATGTAATTATTGCGGCCAATGTCCTCCATGCAACCACAAGTCTTAAGCAAACCTTATCCCATGTGCGACAACTGTTAGCACCAGGGGGGATATTGGTCTTGTATGAAGCAACAACTCGATCTCGGTGGGTAGATTTAATCTTCGGACTATTAGAAGGATGGTGGAAATTTACTGATTATGAATTAAGACCAGACTACCCTCTGCTGAATCGGGAGCAGTGGAAAAAAGTATTGAGTGAAACAGGTTTTACTCAAGTAGTGACTCTGCCAGAAGTTGAAGGAATGGCAGAAGCTTTGTCTCAACAGACGGTGATTGTAGCCCAAGCAGCTTCAACAAAGTTAGAACCAACGAAGGAGACACCAAAGGGTTGGTTGATACTAGCAGACCAACAAGGAATTGCTCAACAGCTAGCTAGCCAACTGCACTCAGAAGGAGACGTTTGTACCTTAGTATTTTGGGGAGAAAACTATCAACAGATTGCCCCAGGAGAATTTACCATTAACCCCGACAACTTCTCAGAATTTGAACAACTAATAGAGACAGTAAACGCCAAATCACCATCGTTATCTGGAGTAGTGCAATGTTGGACAACTGAAGCGGGGGTGATTAATAACATCAACTCTGAGGAATTAAAAAACTTATCTAAACTAGGGTGTGGCACTACTTTATCTTTGGTACAAGCATTAGTCAAAGCTGGGTTATCCCAACCACCCCAGTTATGGTTAGTCACTTGTGGTGCCCAACCAGTACCCTCAAGTTATCCGGTAATACCAGGACTAGCCCAATCTTCACTGTGGGGAATGGGGAAAGTGATTAGCTTAGAACACCCTGAACTAAACTGCGTGCGCATAGATTTAGACCCACACCAGACGATAAAGAAGCAAGCTGATGTACTATTCAAAGAAATCTGGTCTAAGGATCAAGAAGACCAGGTAGCATGGCGAGGAGATGGGCGTTATGTGGCTCGATTGGTGGCTAGTCACCATCAGCAGACTGATGCCACTACCGAACAGTCTTTGAGTTTCCGTGAGGATTCTACCTACTTGATTACAGGAGGTATGGGAGGTTTAGGGTTACTGGTGGCTCGTTGGATGGTGGACAAGGGAGCCAAGCATTTAGTTTTGTTAGGACGCCGTGCACCGGATGATGCTGCCAACCAAAAACTGACTGAGTTAGAAATGGCTGGAGCTCAAGTGGTCGTGGAAAAAGCTGATGTGTCTGATGTTGAATCGATCACCAGAGTGCTGTACAAAATTGAGCATTCAAAAATACCATTAGCAGGGGTCATTCATGCGGCAGGGATGTTGTCAGATGGAGTGCTACAAAACCAGAGTTGGTCGAGCTTTGAGCAAGTGATGGCTCCCAAAGTTCAAGGAGCTTGGCATTTGCATCAATTCACCCAAAACCAACCATTGGACTTTTTCGTGCTGTTTTCTTCCGCAGCATCTCTGTTGGGTTCACCGGGTCAGGGAAATCATTCTGCAGCCAATGGGTTTCTTGATGGTTTAGCTCACTATCGTCGAGGAATAGGATTACCCGGATTGAGCATTCATTGGGGAGCTGTTGCTCAAGTGGGAGAGGCAGCTGAACGGGGAGCAGATGTTAGGGGGCAGCAGCAGGGTATGGGTGCGCTCTCTCCAACTCAGGTGTTAGAGTCCCTTGAGCTACTGATGAGTAGTACAGCTAAGGCTCAGGAAAACAACCTATCAGATATAGAAGTAGGAGTTGTGCCAATCGAGTGGTCAGCTTGGCAAGAAAGAGTAGCTCAATGGCCTTTCTTTACAGATTGGCAGGAAACAATCCAAACTACTTCTGAAATATCCAAGTCAGAATTTTTGTTAAAGCTTGAAGCAACAGCACCCAGCAAACGTCGCTCATTATTACTAGCTCATGTCCGTCGTCAATTAGCCCTCGTCTTAGGAATCAATCATCCCGAATCCATTTCATTAGAAACAGGATTTTTTGATCTAGGTATGGACTCTTTGACCTCTGTAGAGTTCAGGAATAAATTGCAAACTAGCTTTGATTGTTCACTACCATCAACTATAGCTTTTGAGTATGCGAATATTGAGTCTTTAACTGATTACCTAGAAAACAAAGTGATTCTATCATCAAATAGTACAGCCGCCAGTGAGGCTGAAACACTAGATGATATGGTAGATGAAGGTTCCTTAGAATCAGAGCTTTCAGAAAGTCTAGCTGCTGAAATTAATCAGCTTTCAGAAGATGAAATGGATCTAGCAGTTTCCCAAGCTGTAAGTCAGCTTGATCAACTTCTATAAGTGAAGTCAGTAAGTAATAGCAAATTTCTTAAAATAAGAGAGTACAGAAGCAATAAAGATGGAACTTAGCTCCCAAACAACCCAACTATCCAATCAGCAACTTCTGCTGCTAAAAATTCAACAAGCAACTGCCAAACTGCATGAAATTGAAACAGCAGCTACAGAACCAATAGCCGTTATTGGCATTGGCTGTCGTTTTCCTGGTGGAGTTGATAGTCCAGAAACTTACTGGAAATTGCTCCAAGAGGCAAGGGATCTCAGGACAGAGATTCCTAAAGACCGATGGGATGTTGATTTATACTATGATTCAGACCCTGATGTACCTAACAAAATCTATGTTCGTCAGGGTTATTTTCTCCAACAACCAGTAGACCAATTCGAGCCAGAATTTTTTGGGATTTCTGGTACAGAAGCAGCCAATATGGACGCCTCACAACGCCTGCTTTTAGAAGTTACTTGGGAAGCTTTAGAAAATGCAGGTATCTCCCCCAAAAGTTTGAAAAATACTGATACAGGAGTATACGTTGGTCAGATGACCAATGATTATGCAGTTATTGGTACAAATCGACCTGACAAATTACCTGATTTTTATTTAGGCATAGGCTCTAATATGGGTATGTCAGCAGGTCGAATTGCCTACATTTTGGGGTTACAAGGACCTACTTTATTCCTAGACACATCTTGTTCTTCATCTTTGGTTGCCTTACATTTGGCTTGCCAAAGTTTACGTTCTAGGGAGTCGAATCTATCTCTAGTGGGAGGGGTAAACTTGATGCTTGCTCCTAATACTACTCATGTACTTTGCAAAGGTAAAGCTTTATCACCTGATAGTCGGTGTAAAACCTTTGATGCCAGTGCTGATGGTTTTGCCCGGGGAGAGGGTTGTGGAATAGTTGTACTCAAGCGTCTTCGAGATGCTCTAGCAGATAGTGACCGTATTTTAGCACTGGTAAAAGGTTCAGCAATTAATCATGATGGGCCTAGTAGCGGGTTTACAGTTCCGAATCAGCAGGCTCAGAAAAAGGTAATTCATCAAGCCTTGAACAATGCCAAGGTTAATCCCTTACAGATTAGCTATGTTGAGTGTCATGGTACGGGTACGTCTTTGGGAGATCCTCTGGAGGTAAGAGCGCTCGACGAAGTCTATTGTCAACAAAGAACTAAGGAACAACTTCTGTTCTTAGGTGCAGTCAAAAGTAATATTGGACATTTGGAAGCAGCAGCGGGAATAGCTGCTTTGATTAAAGTTGTTCTAGCTCTTCAGCATCAAGAGATTCCGGCAAATCTTCACTTCAATCAGCCTAATCCTCGGATTAATTGGGAGCAAATACCAGTTAAGGTTCCGACAAAAGCTTTCCCGTGGCTCAAAGGAGAGAAACCTCGTTTGGCTGGAATCAGTGGATTTGGCATGAGTGGAACGAATGCTCATGTAATTTTAGAAGAAGCGCCAATACCGGTCAAAAGCAAGTCCTCAAGGGCCACGGGTGGTCAAAAGCAAGTCCTCAAGGACAGCAAAGGAGCAAAACTCAAAAGAGAAGAGTATTTAGAACGTTCACTCCATCTATTAACTCTTTCAGCTAAAACTCAAACAGCTCTTGATGAGTTGGTCAGTAGTTATGAAAATTATCTCAAAGCTCACCCTGAATTAGGGGTAGCCGACATCTGCTATACAGCGAACACAGGACGTACTCACTTTAACCACAAACTAGCAGTTGTCGCTTCCAACCAACAAGAATTAGTTGACAAACTTCGACAACAGCAAGAGGGAGAAGAGGTAGTCGGAATCTACTCAGGAGACCTGCCAAACAACAGTACAGTTCCTGAAATCGCCTTGTTATTCACAGGACAAGGCTCCCAATACGTCAACATGGGAAGGCAGTTGTATCAACAAGCACCAACTTTCCGTGAAGCGATTAACCAATGCGAGGAAATTCTCAGTAGCCTAGAAACGTTCCCAAATAAGTTATTACAAGAGATTCTCTATCCAGCAGACGACTTATCAGATTCATCCCTACTAGACCAAACAGCTTATACCCAACCAGCTCTATTTGCCATAGAATATGCCCTCTTCAAACTCTGGCAATCCTGGGGCATCAAACCAGATGTCGTTATGGGTCACAGTGTCGGAGAATATGTAGCAGCAACCGTAGCAGGAGTATTCAGCTTAGAAGCTGGTTTGAAACTAATTGCTGCTAGGGGCTCCTTGATGCAGAAACTACCTGCAGGTGGAGCAATGGTTTCAGTGATGGCATCAAAGTCGAAAGTGCTAGAAACTTTGAAGGCGATGTCCCGGTCAGAAAAAGTAGCCATAGCAGCCATCAATGGACCCCAAAGCATAGTAATTTCTGGGGAAGCAGAAGCAGTAGAGGCGATCGCCACTCACCTCGAATCCGTTGGCATCAAAACGAAACAATTACAGGTATCCCATGCTTTCCATTCACCATTGATGGAACCGATGTTGGCAGAGTTTGAAGATATAGCCAATCAACTCACCTACAATCAACCAAGGATACCACTAATATCGAATGTCACAGGTACAAAAGCGGACAATAACATAGTGACAGGCAAGTATTGGGTAAATCATGTGCGCCAACCAGTGCAATTTGTCCAGAGCATGAAAACTCTGCACCAAGAAGGATATGAATTATTCCTGGAAATCGGACCTAAACCAATTTTGTTAGGTATGGGGCGTCAATGTCTACCGGAAGAGATGGGTGTGTGGCTGCCCTCATTACGTCCGGGAGTGGATGAATGGCAGCAGATGCTCTCGAGTTTAGGACAGTTGTATGTGCAGGGAGCTAAAGTAGATTGGTTTAAATTTGACCAAAACTATAACCGTGAGAAAGTAATATTGCCCACTTATCCCTTCCAAAGAGAAAGGTATTGGGTAGAAACTCAAAATGGCTACCAACCAAAACCCTATGGGTCAACCGCCAAAAACCTGCATCCGTTACTAGGAGAAAAACTCAACCTAGCAAGAATAGAAAATCAACATCATTTCCAATCATACCTAACAGCAGAATCCCCAGCCTACCTGAGTCAGCACCAAGTATTTAACAAGGTACTATTTCCAGCCACAGGCCATCTAGAAATAGCCGCTGCAGCTGGAAAAAATCTGTTGATGACTGGATATCAAGTCGTAGTTTCTGATGTAACCATAGTAAGAGGGTTAGTGATACCAGAAACAGAAATAAAGATAGTACAAACGGTAATCAGTACCTTGGAAAACAATAGCTATAAGTTTGAGATACTTAGTACATCAGAAGGGGAACATCAACAGACACCCCAATGGACTTTGCATGCCGAAGGTAAAATCTTCCTAGACTCCACAACCCATGCCCAAGGCAAAATTGACCTAGAGCAATACCAGAGAGAATGTAGTCAGGTAATAGACATCCAACAACATTATCAACAATTTAAGTCAAGAGGGATAGACTACGGCAGCAGTTTCCAAGGAATCAAACAATTGTGGAAAGGTCAGGGAAAAGCCCTAGGGAAAATAGCCTTACCTGAGGCAATAGCAGGACAGGCAACAGACTATCAATTACATCCAGCCCTCTTAGATGCAGCTCTACAAATCCTAGGTCATGCTATAAGCAACACAGAAACAGACGACAAAGCTTATCTGCCAGTAGGCATAGACAAATTAAAACTATATCGTCAGACAATAACTCAAGTATGGGCGATAGTAGAAATACCAGAAAACACGTTAAAAGGAAGTATTAAATTAGTAGATAATCAGGGAAGTCTCCTGGCAGAAATTGAGGGATTAAGAGTAACGGCAACCACAGCCGATGCTCTATTGAGAAGCCTGCAACCAGATATTAGTCATTGGTTTTATCAGATCAACTGGCAAACCCAACCCCTACCATCAACTACCCCATCATCAGCAACTGATAAATGGTTAGTTTTCGCACAGGATACTCAACTGATAGAAGCACTACAACACCAAGGTCATGAGTCTATCAGAGTCTCACCAGGAGATACCTATGAGAAACTAGCTCAGCAACACTATCAAATCAATCCCACAAGTAGAGAACAATTTCAACAACTGCTAGCAGAAAATCCAGGGATTACTCAGATTGTCTATCTGTGGGGTGTGCAGGAGATCGAAAGCAAAGACAATCTAGAAATACAAACAGTTCAAGAACAAAGTTGTGCCACAGTGCTGCATTTAGTGCAAGCAATTATCAACAGCAAACCTGAAACCATCCCAAAACTGTGGTTAGTCACCCGAGGAACTCAAAGGGTAATCTCAGACTCAGAAGTAATCAACCCTGAGTATGGAAGCTTATGGGGACTAGGACGAGTCATTGCCCAAGAACACCCAGAATTAGGGTGTAAACGCCTTGATTGTGACCCAAACTTAGAGCCAACTCAAATAGTAGACTCTCTAGTAACTGAACTCTTATCAGAAGATGTAGAAGACCAAATAGCGATACGCCAAGGGAGTCGTTATGTAGCCAGACTAGTACAAAAACCACAGCAAAACCAAATCACCTCAGCGGCTCAGCCGGTGCAATTAAAACTGTCAGAATACCGAGTCATAGACAACCTCAACTGGCAGCCAATGCAGCGGAAAACGCCCTTGGCAAATGAAGTAGAAATTGAGGTAGCAGCGGTGGGGCTAAACTTCCGAGACGTGCTCAATGCCCTCGGATTACTCAAAGACTACTATGCCGAACACTTTAACATTACTAGCGCAGAGCAACTAACATTCGGCTTTGAATGTGCCGGGAAAATCTCCGCAGTAGGAGCACAAGTTTCACAGTGGCAAATAGGAGACGAAGTAATAGGATTACTCCTGCACGACGGCTTGAGCAGTTTTATTACTACCTCAGTAGAGTATGTAGTAGCCAAGCCCAAACAAATGAGTTTCAGCGAAGCGGCGACTCTACCCTTGACATTCCTAACTGCCCAATACGGGTTGCAGCACTTAGCCAAAATTCAACCAGGAGAGCGAGTATTAATTCATGCAGCAGCTGGTGGAGTAGGGCAAGCGGCAGTCCAAATAGCCCAAGTTGCAGGAGCAGAAATCTTTGCCACAGCTAGTCCAAGCAAATGGGAATTTCTCCAATCTTTGGGCATTAAACACATTATGAACTCCCGCACGGTGGCTTTTGCCGAGGAAATCATGAAACGCACGGCAGGAGAAGGGGTAGATGTCGTGCTCAATAGCCTCAACGGAGAGTATATTCCCCAGAGCTTGGCAGTATTAACCCCAAAAGGCAGATTTGTGGAAATCGGCAAAATCGGAATTTGGGAAAAAGAGCAAGTCAAGGAAAAACGACCAGATGTGAGTTATTTCCCCTTTGATTTACAAGAAGCAGTCCAACAGCAACCGGGTTTAATTGGGCAACTATCAGAAGAATTAACCCAGCAGTGGAACCAAGGAAAACTCAAAGCCTTACCTCATAAAGTATTCTCCAGTACAGAAATTACAGCAGCCTTCCGGTACATGCAGCAAGCTAAACATGTAGGCAAGGTAGTGGTTTCCATGCCAGAAGCCCAAAGTGAGCCCAAATCTATCACAGCAGACGCAAGTTATTTGATCACTGGAGGATTAGGAGC
The DNA here is from genome assembly GCF_010692525.1 of Moorena sp. SIO3B2. Lineage (NCBI taxonomy): Bacteria > Bacillati > Cyanobacteriota > Cyanophyceae > Coleofasciculales > Coleofasciculaceae > Moorena > Moorena sp. SIO3B2. Next base: position 19,432 of record NZ_JAAHHE010000001.1, on the reverse strand, counting down.
CTTAGGATTGGAAGTAGCCCAATGGATGGTAACTCAAGGAGCAAGAAATATCGTTTTAACTGGACGTCGTGCTCCGAAGGAAACCGCACAAAAAATTATTGAGGAGTTGGAAACAGCTGGAGCCACTGTGAGTGTATTACTAGGGGATGTTTCTCAACGAGAAGATCTGGCGAAAATTTTCCAGCAGATTCAGGCATCATTACCCCCCCTCAAAGGAGTGATTCATTCTGCCGGGGTGTTAGATGACGGATTAGTGCAAAATATGAGTTGGTCACAGTTTACCAAAGTAATGGCACCAAAGGTCCAAGGAACTTGGTATTTGCATCAACTAACCAAAGATTTCCCCTTGGACTTCTTTGTATGTTTTTCGTCTATAGCTTCTATGTTGGGTTCACCAGGTCAAAGCAATTATGCTGCAGGAAATGGGTTTATGGATGCCCTAGCTCACTATCGTCGCAGTATGGGACTGCCAGGATTGAGTATCAACTGGGGAGCTTGGGCATCAGCAGGCATGGCCGCTAGTTTAGCAGTTCAAAATCAGCAACGGATGGAGAGCATGGGCTTAAGTGCCATAGAGCCAGAAAGGGGCATGCAAGCATTGGGGTCATTATTATCAGAATCTCAAAGCCAAGTGGGGGTATTCCCTGTTAATTGGTCACAATTTATCAGGCAGTTTCCTGGTGGACAAAAGATACCATTTTTGTCGGATTTCATTTCCCAAACACCATCATTAACTCAAAAGTCGGTATTTAGAGAAGAGCTAGAAGCAGCACCGGTTTCAGACCGTCACGAGCTATTAACAACTCACCTTCGCTTAGCGATCGCTAAAACCTTAGGCTGGAAAGATACACAAAAGATCGGCATGCGTCAACCTTTATTTGACTTAGGATTAGATTCTTTGACTACAGTAGAATTAAAAAATCGCTTGGAGTCAAGCTTAGGTACAAGCTTAAGTTCAACACTGTTATTTGATTATCCTACAGTAGAAGCATTGGTAGAGTATTTAGCCAATGATGTCATGCCGATAGATTTCTCTTCTGACCTAGATACAACAGAAAAGCAAGTAGATGAGGAAGATATTGCTGCAGACCAATTATCTCAATTATCAGATGTTACCGAACTCTCAGAAATTGAACTAGAAGCATCAGTTTTGCAAGAAATTGAAGCATTAGAAAAGTTAATCTGAACCGAGGTGGCTATTGGTGTTTAAGTAAAGAAGCTAAACATCATACCTATAAAATCTACTACAACCCTTTAAAACACAATGAACCCAAAACAAGAACAAGAACAATCACTCTCAGCCTTACAAAGAGCGCTTATAGCCCTTAAAGATGCACGCTCCAAACTAGAAAAATACGAAACTCAAAGCAAGGAACCCATAGCGATAATTGGCATGAGTTGTCGTTTTCCTGGTGGAGTAGACTCTCCAGAATCCTTCTGGCAACTACTCAATAATGGGGTTGATGCAATCTGTGAGGTTCCCTCTAATCGATGGAAAGTTAATAACTACTATGACCCAGATCCGGATGCTCCAGGCAAGATTTCTACCCGCGACGGTGGTTTTCTCTCTCAAATAGATGGCTTCGATGCCCCATTTTTCGGTATTTCACCCCGAGAAGCTCAAAGTCTAGACCCCCAACAACGCCTCTTGCTAGAAGTGAGTTGGGAAGCCTTGGAAAAGGCAAATCTAGTCCCAGATAATTTGTTTAATAGTCTGACTGGAGTATTTATTGGTATTTGTAGTAACGATTATTCAAATAAGCTGGCGACTAGTTGTGAAATTCCACAGGCTTATTGGGGTACAGGTAATGCTTATAGTGCTGCTGCAGGACGCTTATCATACATATTGGGACTAACAGGCCCTAGTCTAGCAGTAGACACTGCTTGCTCTTCTTCTTTGGTATCCGTGCATCTAGCTTGTCAGAGTTTAAGACAACAAGAATGTAATCTGGCTTTAGCTGGAGGTGTAAATCTACTTCTATCTCCAGAGCTTAGTATTATTTTCTCTCAGGCTAAGATGTTATCTCCTGATGGTCGATGCAAGACCTTTGATACCTCGGCAAATGGCTATGTGCGTGGGGAAGGATGCGGAATGATTGTCTTGAAACGACTCTCTGACGCTGTAGCCAATGGGGATAATATTCTGGCAGTAATTCGTGGAACTGCGCTCAATCAAGACGGAGCCAGTGGTGGCTTGACAGTGCCTAATGGTCCATCTCAAGTAGCGGTTATTCGCAAAGCGTTATCCAATGGAGGAGTAGATCCAGCAAGTGTTAGTTATATTGAAGCTCATGGTACAGGAACTCCCTTGGGAGACCCTATTGAAGTTGGAGCGATCGGGACAGTATTTACTTCCAACCACTCTCAAGAACAACCATTAACCATTGGTTCAGTTAAGACTAACATTGGTCACTTAGAGGGAGCCGCTGGCATTGCAGGTTTGATCAAAGTAGTTCTGCAACTACAATATCAACAGATTGCACCATCACTACATTTCAACCAACCCAATCCTTATATTAATTGGTCGCATTTATCAGTACAAGTTTCGACTAAACTCACCCCTTGGCAAACTAATGGGAAAAGTCGCATCGCTGGAGTAAGTTCCTTTGGCTTTATTGGCACCAATGCTCATGTAGTTATCGAAGAAGCACCAAGAGAAGACAACAGCTTATCGGCAAAAGTAGGGGGGAATGGCGATTCCCCCCTACAAAATTCGTCCGTACAAGAAGATACTCTAGAACGTGCAGTTTATCTATTAACTCTTTCAGCCAAAACTCAAGCAGCTCTTGATGATTTAGTTAATAGTTATCAAAACTATCTCAAAAATCATCCAGAATTAAGAATCGCTGATATTTGTTATACGGCTAACACATGCAGAAGTCACTTCAACAACAGATTAGCAGTTGTCGCCTCGAACCAACAAGAATTAGTTGAAAGACTCCAACAGCACCAACAGGGAGAAGAAGTAACCGGAATCTACTCAATAGAACTGCCAAACAACAGTACAGCACCTAAAATCGCCTTGTTATTCACAGGACAAGGTTCCCAATATGTCAATATGGGTAGGCAGTTGTATCAACAAGCACCTGTATTCCGCAAAGCACTTGAGCAATGTAATGAAATTCTCCTTGGTACAGAAACGTTCCGGGAAAAGTCCTTACTAGAAATTCTCTATCCAGCAAACCAAGAACAGTCTAATTCATCCTTACTAGACCAAACAGCCTATACCCAACCCTGCTTATTTGCCCTAGAATACGCCTTATTTAAACTCTGGCAATCTTGGGGAATCCAACCAGATGTGGTCATGGGTCATAGTGTAGGAGAATATGTAGCAGCAACAGTAGCAGGAGTATTCAGCTTAGAAGAGGGCCTCAAACTAATTGCAGCTCGTGGAAGATTGATGCAACAATTGCCCGCAGGTGGTGAGATGGTTTCGGTTATCGCCTCAGAGTCGAAAGTGCTGGAGATATTTAAGGCTATGTCCCTAGAAGAAAAAGTAGCCATAGCAGCCATCAATGGACCCGAAAGCACAGTCATTTCTGGGGAAGCAGAAGCAGTAGGAGCGATCGCAACTCACCTAGAATCCCTTAGCATCAAAACGAAACAACTACAGGTATCCCATGCCTTCCATTCACGATTGATGGAACCAATGCTGGCAGAGTTTGAAGCAGTAGCCAAACAGGTAACCTATAGTCAGCCTCAAATATCACTAATATCTAATGTTACTGGTCAACAAGTGGGCTCAGAAATTACTTCTGCCGAATATTGGGTGAACCATGTCCGGCAACCAGTGCGCTTTTCCGAGAGCATGACAACTCTGCACCAGGAAGGGTATGAGTTATTTCTAGAAATCGGACCCAAACCAATTTTGTTGGGTATGGGACGTCAATGTCTGCCAGAAGGGGTTGGTGTTTGGTTACCATCCTTGCGCCCTGGAGTAGAAGCATGGCAGCAGATGTTGCAGAGTTTGGGACAGTTATATATGAAAGGGATCAAGGTAAACTGGTCAGGGTTTGACCAAGATTACGCCTGTCATAAGGTAGCAATACCCACCTATCCATTCCAGAGAGAAAGTTATTGGATAGATACTGACAAAAATCAAGGGCAAAAAGCTGTTAATGGTAGCTCAAGTTTAATTGTAGACTTACTTAATCAAAGTGATATAGAAGGGTTGAATCAGGAATTAAGCTTTTCTACAGAATTAACTGCAGACGAACAAAAAATGTTGCCTAAGTTGCTAGGAATCTTAGTCAACCGTCACCAAGATTATCTGGAATTTAAAGGTAATGTAGTTTATGACTATTACAATTCTTTTGCAGAAATTAGTCAAGAAAAATTGAGTAAAGAAAAGCAACAAGAAAATAATTCACTGCAATTCTTAACTTTTGGAATATTACCAGAAAGTATTCCCGGTTTTTCCTGGCTAAAAATGTTGACTAACTCTAATCAAAACCCGACCCATAAAACAGCCTTATTAGAGGCACAGCAAGAGTTGAGAAGGCTATGTTTTTCACAAGTAGACTTCTCATCTACCAAAAAAGTGTTAGATTTTGGTTGTGGATATGGCTCGGATTTAATAACCTTAGCCAAAAATCACCCACACCTACAACTAAACGGTTATACAATTTCTAGTGGACAAGCTAAATTTGCTGCCAACCAAGTTAATGATTATCAACTGCAAGAGCAGATACAAATTTTTAACCGAGACAGTTCAAAAGATGAGTTTCCTGATAATTACAACCTGGCATTTGGATTTGAAGTAGCTCATCATATTAAGGATAAATCGCTGTTATTTTCCAATATAAGCAGGCATCTTCAGGAAGAAGGTCTATTAGTAATGGCAGATTTTATCGCTAATAGTGATGTTGATATTGACCACGAAGAAACATCATCTTACTTTATTACCAAACAACATTGGGTAGAGCAACTCTCACCAAATAAATTGCAATTAATTAGTGCTATAGATATTAGTCATGAAGTATCCAACTATTTGTATGATGCTGAATTTGAAGAAAATCTCAGAGAATTATATGAACAAAATCATGACGATAATGTTAAGTCAGCTTTTCAATCCTATAATCAGTTAGGTAAATTACTGAGCAAAGGATTGGCTAGCTATGTATTACTAACAGCAAAAAAACAAGAAAATTTACCACAAGAGCAAAGTTATCAGTTGAACCGAGAAATGCTAGCTCAACTGTCTTCTTACTCTGAAGTAGCTGTTAAACAATGGGTTTACGAACTGAAGTGGGAAACCAAAAAACATCAACAGTTGCTATCACCCAATAAACCAGGAAATTGGCTCATATTTGCTGATCAGCAAACGCAAGCATTGAAAACGGTCTTAGCAAAACAGAATCAAAATTGTCTCATCGTAACCCCAGGCTCTAGTTACAAGCAGTTAGATGACCAACACTATCAACTAAATCCCACGAATGCACAAGAATTTCAACAACTAATAAAAGAGTTGTTTACTACCCAAGATACCCTAGAAGGAGTAGTTCATCTATGGAATATTAATACCTCAACAGAAGAGTTGGAAGCTGCTCAAGAACTAGGTTGTGCCAGCGTACTATATTTAGTGCAAGCATTGGTGTCAAACTCGCAATCATCAATAGTACCTCTATGGTTAGTTACTCAGGGAACACAAAATGTAGAAGAGAATGAACCGAAACTAGCAGTACAGCAAGCACCAGTGTGGGGGTTGAGTCGGGTAATAGCACTAGAACACCCAGAGCTGAAATGTAGGCGAGTTGATTTAGACCAAACCAGGAACAGCTTAGAAGCCTTAGAAGCATTAGGTAAGGAACTCTTAAATCCTGATGATGAAGACCAAATAGCAATTCGTGGAGGAGTGCGTTATTCCGCTAGATTGGCAAGGCGAACCCAAAAGTCAATTTCAGAGCAAGAGCAACAGATAGCATTCGGAACAGAAGGCAGTTACTTATTGACTGGTGGTTTGGGAGCATTGGGATTGGAAGTAGCCCAATGGATGGTTAAGCAGGGGGCACGACATATAGTATTAAACGGGCGTCGTACTCCCTCAGAAACAGCTCAGGAAACTATCCAGCAATTAGAACAAACAGGAGCTAAAATCTCAGTCATACTAGGAGATGTTTCTAAGGAAGAGGACGTTGCTAGTATCCTGAAGCAGATTGAGGCATCTCAAGCACCATTACGAGGGGTGATTCATGCAGCAGGATTCCTGGATGATGGTGTTTTACAACAGATGAGCTGGGAGCGTTTCAGGAAAGTTATGGCTCCGAAACTACAAGGAGCTTGGTATTTGCATCAGTTGACTCAGAAGCTACCACTAGACTTCTTTGTTTGTTTTTCCTCCATTGCATCCTTACTAGGTTCACCTGGTCAAGGAAACTATGCCGCAGCAAATGCTTTTATGGATACTTTGGCTGACTATCGTCGGAGCATGGGCTTACCGGGATTAAGCATTAATTGGGGAGCTTGGGCTCAAGGAGGGATGGCTTCTCGTCTAGGAAGTCAACATCAAAGTCGGTTGCGTACAACCGGAATGAATCTTATAACTCCAGAGAAGGGATTGCAGGTATTAGGAGAGTTGCTATCACAGCCCGTTAGCCAAGTAGGAGTATTCCCCATAAATTGGTCTCAATTCTTAGGACAGCTGCCAGTAGGACATACAATTTCATTTTTAGAAGCTTTTGCTTCCAGAAAACTACAAAAAGAAACAACTAAGGATGAAAACTTTTTAGAACAACTAGCACTAGCAATTGAAAGTGAACGCAACCAAATTCTGATCGGTTATCTTCAAGTTAAAGTCGGTAAATTGCTGGGATTTGATAAATCCAAACTGCCCAATCCAGAGTTGGGATTCTTTGACATGGGCATGGATTCCTTGCTAACAGTTGAGTTAAGAAATCTCTTGAGTTCTAATTTGGGTTGCTCGATTAGTGCAGCTGAGTTGTTTGGGACTTCTAATATCCAAAACTTAGCGGAACATTTAATCAAAGAAATTTTGCCAGAGGGGCAAGAGGAAGAAGAAGTTGATCTTGATGACAGTCAAAATACACAAAACCTAGATTCTGCCCAGATAGAAACTCAAGGAAAAGTTGATCATGCGATTGCTGCTGAGTTACAAGAAATCAAGAATTTACTGAAGGAGGGTAACTGACAATGAGCAATGTTTCTAAAACAACCCAACAAGATGTATCCTCTCAAGAGGTGCTTCAAGTATTACAAGAAATGCGGAGTAGGCTTGAAGCAGTCAACAAAGCAAAAACTGAACCAATCGCTATTGTGGGCATGGCCTGTCGGTTTCCTGGTGGAGCTAATGACCCATCTACATATTGGCGCTTATTACATGATGGAATAGATGCTATTACACCAGTACCACCTCACCGTTGGGATGTTAATGCTCATTACGAGCCTAACCCAGAAATTCCAGGAAAAGCCTACACCAAACAGGGTGGATTTATTGAGCAAGTTGACCAGTTCGACCCTTTGTTTTTTGGTATTTCTCCTCGGGAGGCAATTAGTTTAGATCCTCAGTACAGACTACTTTTAGAAGTTACCTGGGAAGCTCTGGAAAATGCTGGGCAAACATGGACTAACCTTAAGAATAGTAAAACAAGTGTATTCATGGGCGTCTCCACGGATGACTATGCGAGTCTGAGTAATCCTATTCTTATTAATAATCGAAGTCTTGGTGTAGGTCGTATTTCTCATTTACTTGGTTTACAAGGGTCTAATATACAGTTAGATACAGCTTGTTCAAGTTCTTTAGTTGCGATCCATCTAGCTTGTCAAAGTTTGCGATCAGGAGAATCTAATTTAGCATTAGTAGGTGGAGTGAATTTAATCTTATCACCAATCAGTACTATTGGCCGCTGTACAATGAAAGCACTATCCCCTGATGGTCGCTGCAAGACTTTTGATGCTGCGGCTAACGGTTATGGTCAGGCAGAAGGATGTGGTGTTGTCGTTTTGAAGCGTTTGTCCGATGCAATTACTGATGGTGATTTAATTTCAGCACTTATCCGAGGTTCTGCAATCAATCACGATGGACCTAGTAGCGGTCTTACAGTTCCTAATGGAATGGCCCAGAAACAAGTGATTCAACAAGCCTTGAGCAATGCTAGGTTAGAACCCCATCAGGTGAGCTATTTGGAAGCTCATGGGACAGGAACTGCTTTAGGAGACCCCATCGAAATAGAAGCTTTGGCCGCAATATATGGCAAAAATCGTCCAGTGGATCAGCCTTTAGTAGTTGGTTCCGTGAAGACTAATATTGGACACTTAGAGGCAGCCGCAGGTGTATCAGCTTTAATTAAGGTCGTTTTAGCACTTCAGCATCAAGAAATTCCACCTCATTTACACTTAAAGCAGCCTAATCCCTATGTAGATTGGGATAAATTACCAATTAAAATACCAACTTCATTAATGCCTTGGAATTGTGAAGCCAAACCGAGAATAGCAGGGATTAGTTCTTTTGGTATAAGTGGCACTAATGCTCATTTACTCTTGGAAGAGGTTCCTGAGCTAATCAAGGGTCAAAAGGCAAAAGGAAAAAGTGAAAATGACTTAGAACGTCCCCTCCATATACTAACCCTGTCAACCAAGACAGAAAAAGCGCTCGAAGAGTTAGTCAGTCGTTATCAAAACCATTGGGAAACTTATCCAGAATTGGCTATCTCAGATGTCTGTTACACAGCTAACACAGGACGTGCCCAGTTTAACCATCGCCTAGCCGTTATTGCCTCTGGCTCAGAGGAATTAACACAAAAACTTCGGCAACACACAGCAGGGGAAGAAGTAGTTGGAGTTTTTTCTGGCAAAGTACCCAATAGTGGCAGTGAGAGCAAAGTAGCTTTCTTATTTACAGGTCAGGGTTCCCAGTATTTGAATATGGGAAGGCAATTGTATGAAACTCAACCTACTTTTCGTCAAGCTTTAGATACATGTGACCATATCCTGCGTCCTTACCTGGACAATCCACTCCTAGAAATTCTATACCCTCAAGATGCACAAAAGTCAAATGATTCTCCACTAGATCAAACTGGTTACACCCAACCAGCTCTGTTCTCTATTGAATACGCTTTGCTGAAGTTATGGGAATCTTGGGGTATTAAGCCAAATGTCGTGATGGGTCACAGTGTGGGAGAATATGTAGCAGCAACAGTAGCAGGAGTATTTAGTTTAGAAGATGGCTTGAAACTAATTGCCGCTAGAGGAAGGTTAATGCAAGGATTACCTGCTGGTGGAGAGATGGTTTCAGTTATGGCTTCAGAGTCCAAGGTTCTAGAGACTCTGAAGGCAATGTCCCTAGAAGACAAAGTAGCAATAGCAGCCATCAATGGACCCGAAAGCATAGTCATTTCCGGTGAAGCTGAAGCCATTAGAGCGATGGCAACTCACCTCGAATCAGTAGGCATCAAAACCAAACAGCTACAAGTATCCCATGCTTTCCATTCACCCTTGATGGAACCCATGTTGGCAGAGTTTGAAGCTGTAGCCAATCAAATCACCTACCATCAACCCAGGATTCCCATCATATCTAACGTCACAGGCACAAAAGCAGACAAGAGCATAGCCACAGCCCAATATTGGGTCAATCATGTGCGCCAACCGGTAAGGTTTGCCCAAGGTATGGCAACCTTGCACCAACAAGGCTATGAAACTTTCCTAGAAATTGGAGCCAAACCAATATTATTAGGTATGGGCAAGCAATGTCTATCGCCAGACGTTGGTGTGTGGCTGCCATCTTTGCGTCATGGAGTGGATGAATGGCAACAGATTCTTTCAAGTTTAGGACAGTTATATGTACAGGGAGCCAAAGTAGATTGGTCAGGATTTGATCGAGATTATAGCCGTGAGAAAGTAGTATTGCCAACTTACCCATTCCAACGAGAACGGTATTGGGTAGAAACTAGTATAAATCAACAACAAGTTGTATGCTCTGGGGAGCCAAACCTCCAAGGTACTCCTGAAGGTACGAGTACTACTATCGTTAAATTACTCAGCCAAGGAAATACTAAAGAGTTAGCAGAAAAAGTCGAAAAAACTAGTGATTTACCACCGGAACAGTTGAAATTATTACCGGATTTATTAGCCTCATTATCTCAACAACATCAACAAGAATTAGCCAGATTAACTACCAAAAAATGGTTTTATAAAGTCCAGTGGATATCTCAAGCTATAAAACCCCAACGAAACAAATCAAATAATCAAGTCTGTCATTGGTTGATTTTGACAGATTCAAAAGGATTGGGCAAATCTTTGGCCACTCATTTGCAACAGCTGGGAAATGAATGCAGTGTAGTTTATCAAGCTGATAATTATCAAAATTATGAACCAGGGATTTATCACATTAATCCATCTCATCCCCAGGAATTTGAACAAGTATATCAAACAATATTCGAAAACGGTAAATTACCCTTACAAAAGGTAATTCATCTGTGGAGTTTGGATACTGCTTCTGAACAAGATTTAACCACCGAAACCTTAGAACAAGCGCAACTATGGGGATGTGGCAGTACACTGCACTTATTACAAACTTTAGTCAAAAACCCCAACTCAACACCACCAAAACTCTGGATGATCACCAGAGGGACTCAACCTGTATTGTCACCAACAGAGAAACTAACAGTGGCAACATCACCATTGTGGGGATTAGGTAGAACGATCGCTTCTGAACATCCGCAGCTTTGGGGAGGTTTGGTAGATCTCGATCCACAGGGTTCCGAAGATGAGGTGGAAGTACTATTACAACAGATAATAGATAGTCAAAAAGAAGACCATCTAGCGGTGCGCAATCGCAAAATATACGTTGCTCGTTTACTCAAGCACATTCCCCAAGAATCTCAACCCCTGTCACTGCGATCTGATGCCACATACCTAATTACTGGAGGATTAGGAGCCCTGGGGTTGAAGACAGCAGCATGGATGGCAGAAAAAGGAGCTAGAAATTTAGTTTTAATCAGTCGTCGTCAACCCTCTGAGCAAGCACAACAAACGATTCAAAGTTTGGAAGAATTAGGCACTCAAGTAAAAGTTCTTTCAGCAGATATATCAGTTGAATCCGATGTCGCCAATATCCTAGAGCAAATTCAAACATCTCTACCCCCACTACTAGGTGTAATTCATGCAGCAGGCGTTTTGGATGATGGCCTACTGCAACAAACCAATTGGGAGCGCTTTACGAAAGTGATGGCCCCCAAAGTCAACGGGACTTGGAATCTACATAAATTAACCCAGCATTTATCCCTAGATTTCTTTGTTTGCTTCTCATCTATGAGTTCCTTATTAGGTTCACCCGGTCAAGGAAACTATGCTGCAGCTAATGCTTTTATGGATGCTGTAGTTCATTATCGTAGGGAGATGGGATTACCAGGATTAAGTATTAACTGGGGAGGCTGGTCTGAAGGTGGTATGGCGACTCGTCTTGCAAGTCAGCATCAAAATCGAATGCAAACGGCAGGGATAAGTTTGATTTCTCCAGAGCAAGGAATACAAGTATTAGAGGAACTTGTACGCACTCAGTCTACAGCACAGGTGGGAGTATTGCCTGTAGATTGGTCGGTATTGGCAAAACAATTTAGTTCGGCAAATCCAAGTTCTTTACTATTAGAACTCTTGCAACAGGAGACAAGCTCAGAAAAGACAGACGAACGCATTTTAGAAAAATTGCAAGCTGCACCAATAACTGAACGTCAAGATATTTTGAAAAATTATATTCAATTGGTAGTAGCAAAAACTCTCGGAATCAATCCATCAAAAATTTCCACTGATGACAATTTTGTAGAGTTGGGTATGGATTCCCTAATGGGAATGGAAGTTGTCAATAAACTTAGTGGCGACCTAGATTTTATTATCTATCCCAGAGAGTTTTACGAACGACCAACAATCGACTCCCTGACTCAATATTTGAGTGCTGAGTTGAGTGAAGATAATCTTGCTACTCAACCATCTCCAACAAGCTTAGAAATCTTTGCAACCAAAAGTTCACCTAGTGGAAACTCTGCACGTCCAGCCTCCGTCTCTTCACGTCTTCCTGGTATTATTTTTATCCTTTCGAGTCCCCGCTCAGGTTCAACTTTACTCAGAGTCATGCTAGCGGGTCATTCTTCCCTGTTTTCACCACCGGAGTTGCATCTGTTACCCTTTAACACCATGAAGGAGCGACAGGAGCAACTAAACCTTTCTTACTTGGGGGAAGGGCTACAAAAAACTTTCATGGAAGTAAAAAACCTGGATGCAACAGCTAGTCAGGCTCTAATTAAAGACCTCGAGTCACAGAACTTATCAATTCAGCAGGTATATGGGATGCTCCAGGAGAACATAGCACCTCGTCTACTCGTAGACAAGTCTCCTACTTATGCTATGGAGCCCACTATCCTAGAACGAGGGGAAGCACTCTTTGCTAACTCCAAATACATTTATCTAGTTCGTCATCCCTACTCAGTCATAGAATCATTTGTGCGGATGCGGATGCAAAAACTTGTCGGGTTAGGTGAGGAAAATCCTTACCGGGTAGCGGAGCAGGTGTGGGCTAAGAGTAACCAGAACATTCTAAATTTCCTGAGCCAGTTGGAGCCAGAGCGTCAGCATCAGATTCGCTATGAAGACTTGGTGAAAAAACCTCAACAAGTGCTATCCCAACTATGCGACTTTCTCAATGTTCCCTTCGAGCCAGAACTTTTGCAACCTTATCAGGGCGATCGCATGACAGGGGGTGTTCATCAAAAGTCATTGTCAATCAGTGACCCTAACTTCCTCAAACACAATACTATTGATGAGAGCTTGGCAGACAAATGGAAAACGATTCAATTACCTTATCCGTTGAAGTCAGAAACTCAACGGATAGCCAGCCAACTTAGTTATGAGTTGCCAAACCTAGTTACAACTCCGACAAATCAACAGCCTCAAGTCTCTACAACTCCCTCAACAGAGCAGCCTATTATGGAGGAAAAATTCCTGGAGTTCGGAGGAAATCAGATCTGTCTGTGTAGTTGGGGTTCCCCGGAGCATCCTGTAGTTCTGTGTATTCATGGAATTTTGGAACAAGGATTAGCTTGGCAAGAAGTCGCACTTCCTCTAGCAGCACAAGGTTATCGGGTAGTGGCTCCTGACTTATTTGGTCACGGGCGCTCTTCTCATTTGGAAATGGTGACTTCTTATAGTTCACTGACATTTTTAGCTCAGATAGACCGGGTAATTCAGGAATTACCAGACCAACCTTTGTTGTTAGTAGGTCATTCCATGGGTGCCATGCTGGCAACTGCGATCGCTAGCGTGCGACCAAAGAAAATCAAAGAGTTGATTTTGGTAGAACTTCCGCTACCTGCTGAGGAAAGCAAGAAAGAATCCGCAGTTAATCAGCTAACGACTTGTTTAGACTATCTCAGTTCTACTCCTCAACATCCCATCTTTCCTGATGTGGCAACTGCTGCAAGTAGGTTGCGTCAAGCGATACCTAGTCTGTCAGAAGAATTTTCTTATATCTTAGCTCAGCGAATTACACAACCAAATCAAGGTGGAGTTCGCTGGAGTTGGGATGCAATTATTCGTACTCGTTCTATTCTGGGTTTAAACAATTTACCTGGTGGTCGATATCAATATTTGGAGATGCTCAAATCTATCCAAGTTCCGACTACGTTAGTTTATGGAGATAGTAGCAAACTAAATCGACCAGAAGATTTGCAACAACAGAAAATGACTATGACTCAAGCTAAACGAGTTTTTCTGTCAGGAGGGCATAATCTTCATATTGATGCTGCTGCTGCTTTAGCATCACTTATCTTAACATCCTGAGGGGGTGACATGAGCCCCAAAAAGCTTACTATATAAGGTTTTGATGCCAATGGGCTCATGGAAGATACAGTCCCAAATTGACCCTACGAATGATTTTATGGCAAGCTCAAACCCTTATAAATACGTCCAAAGTCAGCCCAAAACAGAATGTATCTTTTGGAAAATTATGGGCTGAAATGATTACTCAGTAAGGATTTCAGCTTGCATGTCACCCCCCCAGCTTAACATCACAATAAGCAGGTGCACAAAATTAATTACCCATTTTCAAAAAATCAAAGCCTTACACTGTAAGGGTTACAGAGATTGGTAGTAGTAAATTAATTTTGTTTAGGTGCTTAAAACCTGTTACAGTAGGCTGGATGTGGATTTCGACAAGATTCAGGTACAATACTAAGGTATAGAGGTTATTTGATAATGGAAACTAAAGAAAAATTTTTATTCTTCCAACTCTGGTGGGAAATTCCACTAGCATTGTTATCTTTGATATTTTATAAAGCTGTTAAGGGACTTATACCCATTCTTTTTCAAAAGAAAACCAAAACCAAGAAAAAAATAGCAGACTTAACCAAAAAAGAAGTTTATAAATGGCGATTTGTTTCTGAAGAACTGCTAAAACAGCCTCTGGTACTATCCTATATTTTAACTACTGGTCCTCGATGGAATGTCCACGCCATTATTGCCACTACAGAACCGGTTCCAGTCAAAGAATCATTAAAAATTGATATCAGTTCTTGTGTGGCTTCAGCTCAGTCATGGAGTATAGGTATCTATAGTTTTCCTGAAGGCAAACCTGTCAAATACATAGCATCTCATGAGCCAAAATTTCATAAACAATGGCAAGAAATCAAACTGGAACCGGGAAAATATAATTTAGCTTTAAGATATTATAATTGGTACGATCAAGTCAGTTTACCTGCTGTTATTATGGATAATAATCAAATTATCAATACTGAATCAGTTAATAGTAGTCAGATTAACAATTACTTCAATTATTTGCCCAAATTAATAGGACAAGATAATATTTTTTATCGATTTCTTAATTACTATATATTCACTATTCTAGTATGCCAGAAATGGCTACCTAAAGAATGGGTTAGAAAAGAATTTTTACCTGTGGGAGACCCCAATAATGAGTTTGTCTATGGAGTTATTTATAAAGGTTACTATTTGGCTCTGACATTAAATCCATTATTACTCACTAATTATGATGTTTATTTAACCACATACAATCGTTCTAGTCTACCAATTAATTTTTGTCAAATTAATACTGACAAATACACAACTTCTGTGATAGAAACCGACGGTTTTTATTTAGTGCGATTGCGTCCTAAGTCAGATTTAGACAATAATTTATTTCAGCTAAATTGGATTAGTACAGAGCTTGTATCAGAAGTTTCCTGTAACCGTTCAGGGGGCGAAGTCTGATACTCTAGAAGGGGAGCAGGTCAAAGTTGTAGACCATATTAACTATAGCAATCCGATCTGATTCGTGAAATATAGTGGCCGAAGCGTTCCCGTAGCGTCGGCTACGCCGAATCGCGATAGCCTCGACTGCACCGAATCGCTATAACCCTTCCCCAGCAAAAAATTGATATTTTGCTGATGGAAAAAATGATTGAGGATTGCTATAGGTACTATCACAGCAAGCTAAAACCCATGAGGGGGCTTTAGTTTTAGT
Source organism: Moorena sp. SIO3B2 (assembly GCF_010692525.1). Taxonomy (NCBI): domain Bacteria; kingdom Bacillati; phylum Cyanobacteriota; class Cyanophyceae; order Coleofasciculales; family Coleofasciculaceae; genus Moorena; species Moorena sp. SIO3B2. Next base: position 3,969 of record NZ_JAAHHE010000001.1, on the reverse strand, counting down.
CCAAATTTTATGCATAAGTGACATGCTCCTAACCTGGGGTCTTTTAATAGGGGGAGATATCATGAAAATGCTCCTATAAAGAATTAGAAAAGAGTAGTAAATTTTAGCTATTCATGATACAACAAAATTGAATTATATAGCGTTTTTCGCAGTTATGATGTACAGTATGTCACGAAACACAAAATTGAACATCGAATGCAGCGATCGCATAACTATACCCAGCAGCCAAAGGAAGAAGACTACAGCGAAATTATTGATGTGCGCTCCCCGAGTGAGTTTGCTGAGGATCATATGCCAGGTGCGATTAATCTACCTGTGCTCGATGATCAGCAAAGGGCTAAGGTGGGGACTATCTATAAACAAGTGTCTTCCTTTGAAGCTCGCAAAATTGGTGCCTCTCTAGTTGCTGGGAATATCTCTCGACATCTGGAAAGTCACTTTGCTGCTAAGGATAAAAATTACCATCCCTTAGTCTATTGTTGGCGGGGTGGAAAGCGTTCCCAGAGTTTGGCAGCAGTGTTAGTTCAAATTGGCTGGCAAGTTACAGTTCTCGACGGGGGATACAAAACCTATCGAGCTTATGTAAGGGAACAATTAGAACAGTTGCCACAACAGTTTACTTACCGAGTATTGTGTGGACTAACCGGTAGTGGGAAAACCCTGATCTTGCGGCAACTTGCTAAGGAAGGTGTTCAGGTACTGGATTTGGAAGAGTTAGCCAATCATCGAGGTTCCCTGCTGGGTCAAGAGTGGGAAGGTGAACCATTATCTCAACCATCCCAAAAATGGTTTGAATCCCTGCTATTGGAAAAATTGCAACACTTTGATGTCGATAAGCCAGTATGGGTGGAAGCAGAAAGCAATAAGATTGGACAAATTTATTTGCCTCATGCAGTATGGCAAAATATGAAAGATGCTAGTTGTGTAGAAGTTGAGTTACCCCTGGCACGTCGAATTGAATGGTTGTTGCAAGAGTATCCTCACTTGGGTACTAACCCTGAGTTTTGCAAAGGTAAGCTAGAGTGTCTAAGGTCTCGCTATGGCTGCAAAAAAATTAATCAGTGGTATGAAATGATTGATGAGGATCAAGGTCATGCTTTGGTAGGAGATTTGCTTGAAACTCATTATGATCCAGCTTACCGCCGCTCGATTAGTAAGTGTTATGGAAATTTAGTATCGACGTTACCGATTGTGGATTTATCAGAGCATAGTGTTCATACTTTGGTCAATAGTTTGGTGTCTTTGACGGAATTATCCTAAGTTAAAACGCATTAAAAATGCGTTTTAGCAAGGCAAAAGGCAAAAGGCAAAAGGCAAAAGGCAAAAGGCAAAAGGCAAAAGGCAAAAGGCAAAATGGTACTGGGATATATCTTTTTTACTTGATTTAAATAATATACACTTTAAATGCCAAAAAAATTAAGGATAGTTAATCAGCAATTATAGATTTTATGTACGAGTAATTATAAAAATATAATGATAAATTACTGATAACAAATAATGAGATACTGTCCGGTTGTTTCGCTTAGGTTCATAGTTTATTTTTTTACCAATTACCGTAAATTATAGCACTACTCATTAAAGTTAGGACATTGATAAAAGCTCATTTGCTAATGCACGTAAACTTTTGCCTCTTGCCTCTTGCCTCTTGCCTTACACGTAGCGCTATATTGCACAATTGGGCAACGCTAAATTATTAGTCATGCAACGCTTCTGCCCGTTCCCAGTCCTCTGGCACCCCATAGCTTTGATACCTTTGGCAGCGTTTGACATAGAGCATGGCTGCTTTATCCTGGGGATTGCTTTGTAAAACTGACTGAAATATCTGTTCAGCTTGGGCAAAGGCTTGCCGATGGTAGAGAAAAGCAGCTTGTTCAAAGTTACTCTTAGTTGTTCTCTTTAACTCCTTCAGTTGCGGCTGATCTTGATCAAATAGCTCAAATACTGCCACCGGTTTATTTTTTCCCTTAACTTTGACTCGATCCAGAAACCTATAACTGTACTTTTGAAACTGATTCAGGTTATAGAGGGTTTGTTGGCTAATCATAATCCCTGCACCATAAAGTTTGGTTAATCCTTCCAAGCGGGAAGCAAGATTCACTGCATCAGAAATAACCGTACTTTCCATCCGCTTTTGTTCACCGATGGTTCCTAGCATTAAGCTACCTGTATGTAAACCAATACCGATAGTAATCGGAACATAACCACTTTGGCACCGATGCTGATTGTAGAGCGCAACTGTTTGTTGCATCTCAAGTGCACCTTGAACCCCATCATCCGCTGACTCAGGAAAAAGTGCCATAACTCCATCTCCAATGTACTTATCAATAAAGCCATTGTGAGCGCGGATTGCTGGACTAACTCGACTCAGATAGCTATTAATAAAATTAAAATTTTCTTGAGGAGATAACTGTTCTGATAGGCTGGTAAAAGAGCGAATATCAGCAAAAAGAACAGTCATTTCTTTTTGAACATGATCCCCTAATTTAACATCAACAATACTGTCATATCCCAGGAAGCGCAAAAAATCATGGGGGACAAACTTACCATAAGCAGAGGTAATTTTAGAAAGCCGTAGATGACTTTTAATTCGGGCTAACAATTCATGCTTAGAACAAGGCTTAGTCAGATAATCATTTACCCCAAAAGTAAACCCTTCTACCAAATCGGAAACTTGATTGTTGGCGGTTAACATGATCACCGGAAGTTCACTGGGCAAAAACTTCTGGCGAATTTTTGCACAAACTTCATAGCCCGTCATGCGGGGCATCATCACATCCAGTAATATCAAGTCAGGCTGGAAGCCAGTTGAGAGCATTTCTAAAGCTTCTAAACCATTAGTGGCTGTAGCGATCGCATAGTTTTCCATGGAAAGATAATTGCTAATAACCTGGCGGTTGACTGGTTCATCGTCCACAATCAAAATTTTGATATATCCACTATCTGCTGCTAAGGCTCCAGTAAAGTTCGGGGTTTCATTCGTGAAGTCGGGGACTGGAGCGATTGATTCAATTGGGAAGAGTGCTGAGGTCTGCTGAACCTGCCTCTGAGACACTGGCAAAGTAAATGTAAACTGGGAAGCAGACTTATTTTGCGATCGCCTAGGGGAGCCTCCCAGACGGCATTGTGCTTCTCCCACCCTAAGCGATCGCACATGAATTTTGCCACCGTGTAACTCGACTAACTGTCTAGTAACCGCTAATCCCAAACCCCTCCCGCCGTATTCTTTAGTCCTGGAGCAATCTACTGATTCAAAGGAGTCAAAAATCCGATTTAATTTATCTGCTGGAATACCAATTCCTGTATCTGAGACAGTAATGACTAACATTGGTAACTCATCATTGCTAACAGGTAACTGCTCAGCTGATACTTCCACCCTACCAGATTCAGTGAACTTAATAGCATTTTCGATTAAGTTATAAAGAATTTGTTGCAGCCGATTTTCGTCAGCATCTACCAAGGGTAGATCAGCAGCAATTGAGTTAATTAACTGCAAAGGTTTTTTGCCAATTAAAGACTGGGAATGTCCAAGGACGAGATTGGCTATTTCTCGCAGGCTGACTGGCTTAATTTGAAGTTCAAGATGTTTGTGTTTTAGCTTCGAAAAATCCAGGAGATCGTTGACTAAATTCCCTAGTCTTTTTCCACTAGATGCAATGATAGCAAGATTAGCGTTTGCTTTGGAGGGCAATTGTCCTGCAACACCATCCATCAGGGATTCAGCAATGCTGATAATGCCATTGAGGGGGGTGCGGAGTTCTTGGGAGGTATTGGCTAAAAATTCGTTTTTCAGTTGATCGAGGTGCTGCAATTCAGTATTCTTGGCTTCTAGGGTGGCAAACGACTCTTGCAATTGTCTTGCCATGTTATTAAATGCCTTAACCAAAACCCCAAGTTCATCGGAGCGCTCCTGATTGACAATTTGGTCAAATTGTCCCTTCTCTAGAGCAATGGCTGCATCCTTCAGTTGGA